>NZ_JBHXRX010000023.1:0-124299 GCF_042714995.1 Streptomyces sp. NPDC058665 | reverse complement strand
TGGCTCTACGGGACCCGTAAAGCACACGGTGACCTTGTGATGTCAGGCGTGCGCCCAGGGTCGAGCCGACTCTGCCGGTTCCGAGGACGGCGATGTTCACAGATTGCTCCTCTTCGGCCCTCGGTGAGGGCGACGTTGCGTACTCACCTGGTTTCCACCGTGGCAACAGGTATCGGCAGGGACGGGAGCAGGTCGACCGCCTTTTCCCAGGACCGGTCGCCGAGAAGTTGGGAACGGAGGTAGGACAGGACCAGTGCGCGGAGTGCGGCGACGCGGGCTGGATTCTCGTCCGTGGTCTCGGCCGCGTCGTAGCCGGAGATCCCGCCGAACAGGTGCCCGGCCCCCAACATCATCAGCAGCGTCTTGTTACCGCCCGGACTGTGTGTGTAGGCGTCCCACCGGTAGCTCAGGCGGCTGGAGAAGTTCGGGTTCAGGTCCTCGTCGCCGGCCACGACCAGCGTGGTACCGGTCATCGTCGCGAAGTCCGAGTACCGCAGCGACGGGTAGCGCTCGGTCGCCCACGGGCCGAAGTGCTCGTCGGCGACGCCGGGGGCCCCGATGACGACACCTGCTTTCAGCCGTGGGTCCGACAGATCCTTCTCCCGAGGGTCCTGCGGCTCCAGGACCTGCATGCCCATCAGCAGCGACACCGTGTGACCGCCCAGCGAGTGACCGACTGCCGCGATCCTGCTGGTGTCGACGCGTTCCGGCAGGCCGGGGACGGCGCCGAGGATCTCCGGCAGGCGGTCCAGGACGGCGTGCATGTCGAGGGCGCGGTCGCGCCAGAAGAGGGGCGCGTCGGGCAGGTCCTGCTCGCGCAGTCCGAGCACGGTGGAGTCGAGGTGTGTCGGCTGGATGACGACGAACCCATGGGCGGCCCAGAAGTCCACGAGCGGGCCATAGCCGCGTAGCGAGGACAGGAAGTTCGCGGCACCGTGCCCGTGGGAGAACACGATGACCGGGAGCCCGGTGCCCGTCACGGGCGCCGCGACCTTGGTCTCCAGCGGAACAGGCCTGTCCGGGACGTCGAGGACGACGGGACTGCAGCTCAGGATCGACGTCGGATCACCGACCGGGAAACCGGATGCGTCGGCGTATGCAGTGTTCAAGACCATCTCCTATGCGCGGTCCGCAGGTAGTTGCCGTCCGTGCGGACACAACATCGAACCGTCGACGAAAATCTTGCTATCAAAGGCAAGATTGCACAAGGAGGCATTTACGATACGTGGGGCGTGTACGCTGTGGACAGCAAAAATCGAGCGGTGACGAACGGCCCGAGGGAGGGCGCGGTGACGACAAGGAACGGTCCCGGACTGCGGGAGCGGAACAAGGCGCGCCGTCGGCGCCACATCCTGCACACCGCCCTGCGACTGTTCGTCGAACATGGCTATGAGGGGACGACCATCGCCGACATCGCCGAGGCCGCCGACGTGGCCCCGCGAACAGTGACGGGCTACTTCCCCTCCAAGCTCGACTTCATCACCGAATGGCCGGCCGAACGCGAGCAGCGACTGATCGCGCTCTACTACGCCGATCCGTCCGTCGACTTCGTCGAGCTCGTCGACAAGTGGTGGCGCGACCTGCGTGACCACCTCGACCACGAGGAGGCGACGCTCACCCGCGCGATGACGCTCGCCAATCCCGGCGTCGTCGCCCTGGCCGAGGTCGAGGTGTCGCGCCGGATCGCCGGGACCAAGTTCCCCTTCGACGGCACCGATCAGGAGGACCCGTTCGAGGCCGCCGGCCGTGCGGCGATCAGAGGCGTCAACCAAGCCTTCGAACGCAGTGTCGCCGAGGGCCGCATGACCGACCGCCTGCACGAAGACCTGCTGAATCTGATCCGCACCATCGCCGAGACGGCCCACGTCGGCCACGGCGCACTCAAGCTCGACCGCTGACACGCGGGCCGCACCACCCGCGACCGGCCTCGCTCGTGCAGTCGGTGCCCGTATCGCACTGGCCGCGCAAACGGCCCGTCTACCGGCTGGTGTTCGCCACCCGCAGCCAGTACGGCCTGTGGGTGTTCGGCGACGTGGTCGCCCGAGCGAGGGACGCGTGGTGGGCAACGCTCCAGTCGCGTGAGGAGGACGACGACCTGGCACTGTTCCCGACGGCCTCGCTGACCCGCCCTGATCCGCAGGAAGTGAAGGCCCGAGCGGTACCGGTGATCGCGGACAACCTGGAGAGGCTGCTGCCGCGCACCCGGCGTCCCGTCAAGCTCGTCGACCACACGCTGAGATCTTCGGGGAATTCCGCAACGAGGCAGGCCTGAGCCGCCTCTGTGCGCAAGTAAGGCCGAAAATTCGGCATTGCCGCTCTCCAACGGACCAGATCAACTCAGCGATCCGGAACCCAGCCCGCCCGCCGAAGGTCGCTTTCCACCTCTGGCGAGAAACGGGGCACCTCAGCGAGGACCGCTGGAGCCGGAGCGTATGGCGAAGGCCCCGGTAGTCGGGGGACGACTGACGCGCGACCTTGTCGCCCGGGAAGAGGCCCTCGCCCTTCCGGACAGGCACGAACCCGACTCCGAGCTCGACCGCGGCCGCGCTGCCCAGAAGAAACCCCCGCGCCTCGATGCCGCAGACCGCGGTGATCCGCTCGCCTCGAAACGGTTCGACGAGACCGGTGACCACCGGGGCCAGTGCCCGGGATCCCGAAAGATCGCCCACACATAGGCGTGCCCACTGATCCACCGGAAGTGTTCAAGCGTCAGGTCACGCGCGGTCCCGGGCATGGGCGGAAGTCTGCCGACCGGCCGGCAACGCCGCAAACCATCACCGGCACACGGACATCGGCCGTTGCTGCCAGGGTGTGCTCATGAATACGACACCGGACGGGCGGCCCATCCCGCCCGCACATGCCGACGAGCGCACCATGCTGGAAGCATGGCTGGACTTCCACCGTGCGACTCTCGCCCTCAAGTGTTCGGGCCTCAAAGATGATCAATTACGGTCTGCCGCGGCATCACCGTCGTCGATGACGCTGCTCGGTCTCGTCCAGCACATGGCCGAGGTGGAACGCAACTGGTTCCAGCGCGTGTTCGCCGGTCTGACCGTGCCGCCGGTCTTCGGCAAGAGCAACCCCGACGGCTTCGCCCTTCAGCCCGAACGAGGACTCGACGAGGCGACCGCCGCCTGGCAGGTGGAGGTCGCCCGAGGACGTGAGGAGATCGCTGACGCGTCCTTGGACGACTCCGGTCACCTGTCCGAGCAGGAAGCAGTTCACCTCGGCGACCAGGGAATCTCCCTGCGCTGGATCATGGTGCACATGATCGAGGAATACGCACGTCACAACGGTCACGCCGATCTCCTCCGTGAGCAGGTCGACGGAGCAACCGGCGCATGAGACGCCCCGGCCGGGGTGATCAGGCAAGACCCGCGACCTCCTCGGCGGTGGCCTCCCCACGGGGTACCTGATCAGATCGGCGTACGGGCGCGGCAGGTACGGCTGCCCCGCCCCGGACACCAGCGAGAGTCGGTCGCGGGCAAGCCCGCGGTCCCCGGGGCTTGACGGTTCGGACTGTGCGAACCAAGAATGCAGTGGATCCTGACAACGTTGTCTTAGGTTCGAACCCAGGAGGCGCATCCGCGTGAACCACCACCCGCCCCGGCTGAGCAGACGCCGGTTCGCCCAACTGTCCGGCCTCACCGTGGCGTTGGCGGCGTCCACGTCGCTCGGCGTCTCACCGGCCGCGGCCGACGGACGGCCGGGCGGGCGTCGCCCGGCCGCTCCCGATGACATCGCCGACGCCTACTACCGGGCCCTGCTCACCCACACCCACTGGTCCGAGACCCAGTGGGACGCCTCCAAGGGGTACTACACCGCCAAGAACTTCGGCTTCGCCGTCGTCCTCGGCAACGCGCTGCTGCTCACCCGCGGTTCGTACGACGCCGAGCGGGCCGGCGTCGACGAGAAGACCCTGCTCCTCCGGACCCTCGCCACCATCAAGCACTTCGCCTCGTCGAACCGCCTCACCGGGGGCACCGAATGGGGCCGCACCCTCTTCTTCGACACCACCTTCCAGCTCTACTTCGTCCTCGCCGCGCGCCTTCTCTGGGACCGGCTCGACAGCGAGACGCGCGAGAACGTCGACACGATCGTGCGGGGGCAGGCCGAATACACCACCGCGCTCGGCACCGGTGACGACCCCGCCTCGGGAGACTGGACACCGCGCGGCCTCAACGGCGGCTACGTGGGCGACACGAAGCTGGAGGAGATGGGTGTCTACGCGCAGTCGCTGGCCCCCGGACTCGCCTGGGCGCCCGACAACGTGACGTACCCGCAGTGGCGGGACGCCTTCGGCCGCTGGAGCCGCAACGAGGCCGGACTGCCGGCCGCGGACCGCGCCAACCCGGCGCTCGTCGACGGTGTCCCCGTCAGCGACAACACCGCGCAGAACCTCTACGACACCTTCATCGTCGAGAACCACGGCTCGTTCGGCCCGCACTACCAGTCCGAACTGTGGCGGACATCCGGACGCAACGCCGCGCACTTCGTCACCGCCGGCCGGCCGATGCCCGAGGTCCTGACCTCGCAGCCGAACGCCGGACTCCTGTGGGACACCCTCCTCATGGTGATGAGTGACTCGGGTGAGCCCCTGATGCCGATGGTCAACGACCGTGAGTACCTCTACGGACGCGACGTCATCCCCCTCGCGTTCCTCGCCCAGGTGCTGGGAGACCGGGCCGCCGCCCGCGCCGAGGCCGCGCTGGCCGAGCGCCTGGAGGCCTACCAGGCGTACGCGCCGGTCAACCGCCTGACCAAGTTCTCCGGAGAGCCCAAGTACGAGCCGGAGGCCCGCGCCGAGATCGCCGTCAGTTACCTCCTGCACGAGTGGCGGGCCGCCCAGGGCAAGGCGGTACGCCCGCTCACGGAGCGGGAGTTGTTCGAACGAGCCAGTGGCGTACGGGACTTCGGCCCCGGACCCGGCCTCGTCGCGCACCAGTCACCGGCCGCCTGGGCCGCCGCCGTCAGCAAGCCCGGCTACGTCAAGTTCGCCTGGCAACCCGCCCACGACAACTGGCTCTTCGCCCTCAGCGGGAACACACCCATGTTCCTTCCCTCGACCGCCGCCAGACCGGCCGCCCGATCCGTCACGACGTACAGCGAGGTCCGTGACGGCTTCGACGGCAGTGCGACACTCTTCACCCTGCCCACGGGCTTCGCCGGGTTCACCACCCTCCCCTCGGGGGACGTCGTCTACGCGACGAGCGGCACCTCCGCCGGCGAGGGCCATCTCGAAGTACGCAACCTCACCATGCCGGGCATCAAGGGCCTCGACGGCGGCCGTACGTACACCACCGCCGAGGGGGCGACCACCGTCTCCGCCAAGGACGACGGTGCCCCGGCGCCCGGCGGGCGCACGGACGACATCAGCTTCACCAGGGCCTCCTACCGGCACCTGCGGATGCGCGGGATCACCCCGGACCCCAAGTACGGCTACTCCCTGTTCGCGATCGAGGTACGCGACGGCGCCGAGGGGACGGACCTCGCCCGGGGCGCCACCGCGACCGCCTCGTCATCCGACACCGGCAAGGGCGCGGCCCTGGCCGTCGACGGCAACCTCACGACCCGCTGGGCCGTCTCCGTCGCCGACCGTCCGCGGGCGGACAGCTGGCTCGCCGTCGATCTCGGGCAGGAGCGGGAGTTCGACCGCGTCACCCTGCGCTGGGAGGCCGCCGCCGGCCGGGCTTACGCGCTCCAGGGCTCGGCGGACGGAAAGACCTGGACGGACCTGGAACGTTTCCCGCACGCCGACCTCACCAGCACCGGCGGCTGGGTCTCGGTGGACGGACGGGCGGGCCTCGTCGTACGCGGCGCGAAGAACCCGCTCGCCGTCTACGGCGACACGCTGGTCCTCTCCGACGGTCCGGCCGAGGCCGTCCTCGTGGAGGGTTACGCCGACGGCGACCCGTCCGCGGTGAAAGCCGCCGCACGGCGCGAGGCGCCCAGGTCGGGGCATCCTGATGTGCTCGCGAGCACCGCGGGAGGTCACCTCAGCCTGTTCAACCTGTCGGCCACCGCCGTGACCACCACGGTGTCCCTGCCGCAGGACACCCGTTCGGTACGGCTGTACGCGGGCACGCAGACGCTGACGGCCGACGGCACCGACTACCGCGCCGAACTCCCCGCGGCTCAGGCACAGGTGGCACCCGCCCGCTTCGTCCTGCGGCCCGACGGCGGCGGGCGCGTTCCGGCCGGACTGCGCGCCGAGGTCGTGGACGCGGCGACACTCCGGCTGACCGGGCCCTCCTGCCGGCTGGTGGTCACCCCACCGGGCGGGCAGGCGACGCATGTCAGCGTGCGCCGCGGGCGTACCGAGAACGTCACCGTGCGCGGTACCACCGCCTATCCGCTCACCGACATGGCACTCGGTCGCGTCACCTTCCCGACGGCGCCGCTCCCGGCCGGCATGTCCGACCCGGCGGCGGCGGTCGACGGCGATCCGCACACATCCTGGAGTCCGGGGGCCGACGGCCGCATGGTGGTCGACCTCGGGGCACCGACGGCGATCAGCGAGATCCGGATCAGCTGGACAGGGGGGCGGGCGCCGTCGGCGGAGGCCGAGTTCAGCACCGACGGTCTGTCGTACGAGCCTGCCGGAGACTTCCGGACCAGGGGTCGTGTCGCGACACTCACCACGAAGGGCACCGCCCGCTACGTGGCCCTGCGGATCAAGGGCCGGGCCGGCAACGACGCACGCGTGGTCTCGCTCTCCGTACTCCCCGGCTGACCCCCGCCCGCACCCGTCCGTCCCACCCGGCCGGTACGACGGCCACCACGACACCTCGTCGTGGTGGCCGTCGTACCCGCCCAGTCGCGCACCGGACAAAGTCCGGCATCGGCCGGCGGTGGCCGGCGGCCCGCGGCGGCCGGGGCGGCACCGAGCGAGGCCGGCCCATCGGGCATGCTGAGCAGTGGCCGGACGGTACGTGGTGAGGGGAGTTCTGGTGGACGAGGGGGCGCAGGGCCTGGGCGACGCCGCAGTGCCGGGGACATCTCCGCAGCTGCGGCTCGATGATCTGCTGGACGGTCTGCAGCAGCAGGTGCAGCAGGTGCGGGCAGCTCGCGACCGGATGCGCACCCTGCTGGAGGCGGTTCTGGCCGTCGGCTCCGACCTGGACCTTGAGGTGGTGCTGCGCCGAATCCTGGACTCCGCTGTCGCCCTGGTCGACGCCCGGTACGGGGCGCTGGGCGTGCTGGGCGAGGAAGGCACGATCAAGCAGTTCATCACGGTCGGCGTCGACGAGGAGACCATCGCCCGGATCGGACACTACCCGCGCGGCGAAGGCATCCTCGGCCAGCTCATCCGCCACCCGGAACCGTTGCGCCTGGCCAACCTGGCGAATCACCCGGCGTCCGCGGGCTTCCCGGCCGGGCATCCGCCGATGACGAGCTTCCTCGGTGCTCCCGTCAGGGTGCGCGACGAAGTGTTCGGCAACCTGTATCTGACCGACAAGCAGGGCGGCGCGGAGTTCGACGCCGACGACGAGTCGGTGCTGCGCACCCTGGCCGCGGCGGCCGGCGTCGCGATCGACAACGCCCGGCTGTACGACGACGCCCGCCGCAAGCAGCAGTGGCTGGCGGCGAGCGATGAGCTCACTCGCAGGCTGCTGGCCGGCCGGGATCCGGCCGAGGTTCTGGCGTCGGTCGCCGCCACCGTACGTGAGCTGGCGTGCGCGGACCTGGTCACGCTGGCCGTACCGGTCGGGGACAGCGGCGAGCTGGTCGTCGAGGTCGCTTCCGGCCCGCGGGAAGAGGAGGTCCGCGGTCTGGTGCTGCCGGTCACGACGCTGGCGTCGAAGGTGTTCGCGACCGGGCAGACGGTCACCAGCGACGCGGTCAGCGTCGACCCCCGTGCCGAGGGCGGCAGTTCCTCCGTGGTCGACCTGGGGCCGGCGTTCTACGTGCCGCTGGGCACCCGCGACCACGTGCGCGGCGTCCTGCTGGTGGCGAATGTGCCCGGCGGGCGGGTGTTCCCGGACGCGGTCGTCGACATGGTCATCGGTTTCGGCAATCAGGCGGCGCTGACCCTGGAGGTTGCCGAGCACCGCCAGGACGCCGAGCGCATGCTGGTCCTCGGCGACCGTGACCGTATCGCCCGCGACCTGCACGACCTGGTCATCCAGCGGCTGTTCGCCGGCGCCCTGACCCTTCAGTCCACGCTCGGCCGCGTCGCCGACCGGCCCCGGGTGAGCGAGCGGATCCAGCGGGTCGTGGACGACCTCGACGACACCATCAAGGTCATCCGCTCCACCATCTACGGCCTGCGGGAGAGCGACCGCGGCCGGGGCGGCCTCCGGGCGAGAGTGGTGACGGAAACCGATCGGGCCGCCGAAGCCCTCGGCTTCACCCCGGCGCTTCGGATGACCGGCCTGCTGGACACCGACGTGCCCGCCGAGTACGCCGGGCATCTCCTGGCCGTGCTGGGCGAGGCGTTGTCCAACGCGGCCCGGCACGCTCACGCCACCGCCGTCGACGTCGGTGTCGACGTGAGCGACCGGACTCTCCGGTTGCGGGTGCGGGACAACGGCCGGGGCATCGATCCCGCCACCACCCGGCGCAGTGGTCTCGCCAACCTCCGGCAGCGGGCCGAGAACCTGGGAGGAGACTTCAGCACGTCCTCGAACCAGCCGAGCGGCACGATCCTGGCCTGGAGTGTGCCTCTTCCGTCTTGAGTGCCTGTTTCCGATCCCCAGATTTGAGTAGCTTTGTGCCCTAGGCTGGCCGGGTGTCCGAGGACGCCGGACAGGCTGCGAGACGGGTTTGTGAGGGTTGTGGGGTTCGGCTGAGGCCGGAGGCTCCGCCTCGGGCGAGGTTCTGCTCGACGGCGTGCCGTGCCAGGCAGTGGCGTCGGGACGTACGGTTGCGCAAGCGGGTGGCCGCGGAGCTGGGTGGCGCCGGCCGGGCTGAGTGCCCGCAGTGCGGAGCTACTTGGGTCGCGGGGGTGGACCGCCGTTCGAACGCGGTCTACTGCTCGCGGCGGTGCGTCACGCGGGCCTGGCGGGCCCGAAAGGAATCGTTCGGCGAACGGTCACAGTGACCGCATCACGAACGCACCCGGAGGGCATCTTCGACCGGTCCCCGGTCATTTCCGGTCGTTTGTTGTGATCTTCCTCTTGGCGGTCTGATGCTCGGTCGCAGAAGCGGGCCGGGTCTTGCCACGGCCGCGGGGCCGCGCCCCGGCTCCGCGGTGGGTGGTGAAACGCCATGCCCGAAGAGATCGAGATCGCCGACAAGGTTGGCAGTGTCAGCGCAGACCGGTACGCAGAGATCGTCGCGGAGCTGCGGAAGCTGGTGGAGACCGCCAGCCGGATCCAGTTCAGCGTCGGTGACTACGCGCTGGAGGTCGAGCCGATGCGCGAGGCCGGCGGCCAACAGCGCAGTGATTCGCTGTTCACGGTCAAGGACTCGCTGTTCCGTCTGTCCGAGGACATCGGCCTGTCCTACAAGACGGTGGACACCGCCCGGTGGACGGCGTCGAAGTGGCCCAAGGACCGCCGGATGGCGGGGGTGTCCTTCACCGTCCACAAGATCCTGGCGTCCATCGTGGACGACGAGGAACGGTACGACGCGATCACCCGCCCGCCCGAGGGCATGTCCCGGTGGACACCGGACGAGGCGAACCGCAAGGTCGGCCGACAGGTCGTCAAGCCCGTCACCTCGCAGGAGAAGGTCAGCGCGATCCACACCCTGGCCACTGACGAGGAGGTCGCGGCCACCGTCACCAGCGACCTGCTCCGGCGGCCGACGGTGGTCGCCCAGGTCAAGCAGGAGGACAAGGTCCGGGTCGTGGAAGAGCTGACCCGCGACGACCACGTCGCCGCCACGGTGACCACCGGCCTGCTGCGACGCCCGGACGTCGCGTTCCGGGCGATGTCGGATGACACCGCCCGCCACCGGGTCAATCACGCCCAGGTCGAGCGGGGCCGGCAGGCCCGCGAGCACTTCGAGGACACCAGCCCCGTCGCCCCGGCGGTCCGCAGCATCGACAAGTCGGTGGAGTTCCTGGACCTGGTCACCGCCTGCCACGCGTTCGTCGCGGCGGCCGGCCGGGTCGTCCCGGGCATGCGCGACCGGCAGCTCGGCGACGACGAACGTGTCATCGTCCACGAGAACGTCGCCCGCGTGAGGGCGACGCTGGACTGGATCGAGACCGCCGTGGACACCGGCAAGGTCGACGTCGACGACGAACTCGCCCGGCTCCTGCAAGACGAATAGCCGGTGCCCCGCGCCTCCGAGCGCAGATCGCCGACGGCCCAACGGCACGCCGATACCGTCCGGTTCGTGCTCTTCGAGGCACGGCCGGCCGGCCTGACCTTCCCCCAGCTGGTCAGGTCCTGCGAACTGTCCCCCCACCAGACCCGATCTGGCCTGGCCTGCCTACGGGACATCATCACCGAACGCGGCTGGCCGCCGCTGATCTGGACGCTGAAGGACGGCTACCAGTTCTGCGCCGACCCCGACCAGCTCCAGGCCTACGAGGTCGCGGTCATCCGCGGCAAGCTCACCGAGATCCGCCGGTTCATCACCGGGACCGTCGCCCCGCACGCCGCCCTGCAACCCAAGGGCCGGTGGATCAAACACCTCAACACCCAACTCAACTCCGTGGAGTCCACGCTCGACGTGATCGCCGACTTCACCGACGCATGAGCCGTCCGGACTGCCGCACGCCTGGGGGCGCGGCAGTCCGGATCCGGTGTCCGAAGGAGGGAACCGTGCCGCGGCCACGCTGCTACCCCTCCGACACCTGGGACGACGAATGGGCGCTGATCGAGCCGCTGCTGCCGGTGCCGGCCTGCGACACCCCGACCGGCGGCAGGCCGGAGAAGCATCCGCGGCGGGAGATTGTGGACGCCATCCGCTACGTGGTCGATACCGGCTGCAAGTGGCGGGCGCTGCCCAAGGACTTCCCGCCCTGGCGCACCTGTTACGGGTTCATGGCCCGCTGGGCCGCCGCCGGCGTCATCGGCCAGATCCGTGACCAGCTCCGCAAGCGCGTCCGCCGCGAGATGGGCAAGGCGCCCGGTGCGGTCGCCACCGTCATCGACTCCCAGTCCATCAAGGCCGCCGACACCGTCGGCAAGGACTCCCGCGGCTACGACGCCGGCAAGAAAATCAACGGCCGCAAACGCCACCTGGTCGTGGACACCAAGGGCCTGCCGCTGTTCGTCATGGTCACCCCGGCCGACATGACGGACCGCAACGCGGCCAAGGAAGTGCTGTTCCGGCTGCGGCTGATGCACCCCGAGATCACCATCGTCTGGGCCGATTCCGCCTACGTCGGACAGCTCGTGACCTGGGCGAAGACCTACCTGAACCTGACGATCAAGACCGTCAGCCGACCGAAGAACGCCGCCGGGTTCGTCGTCCTGCCCCGCCGCTGGGTCGTGGAGCGCTCCCACGCCTGGGTCATGCACGCCCGCCGGCACGCACGCGACTACGAACGACTCGTCCAGCACTCGGAATCGCTGATCACCTGGGCTGCGATCACCCTCATGACCAGGCGCATCACCCGCCGGTCCTCCCGTAGAAGCGGCCAGCCGGTCTCCCGCGAGGCCCACCGCGACTGATCATCTTGGCGCTGGTGGTCACCGGCCTCACCAAGAGCCCGCCGGGCCTCGGGCCGACCCATTCTCGCATCACCACGACCGCCGGGTCCCCGGCATCTGCGCCGCAGCCTCGGACCAGGAAAGCAGGACATGGTCTCGGCGACGGCCAGAAGTAGGCAGACGCCGCACAGCGCAGCGAACCGCATTCCGGTCGTGCGTCGTCCGGTGCCCGCCTTCGATGGCTGGATCCCCAACAGGGCCGGGTCGACCGTGACCGCACCGGGCACGGTGAGTGACGCTAGCGCTTCGTGCGGCGGGGTGAGGCTTGCTGAATGTTCGCGCCGGAGCCCACGTGCCGCTTGGTCTCCTGGGAGCCGTACCAGTCCAGGCACATCACCGCGGCGTCGTCCTCCAGATGGCCGCCAGCCGCGTCCAGGACCGCGGTGCTCAGCGTCAGCACGGTCTCCCGGGGATGCAGGCGCCGGGTGTCCTGCACGAGGGCGGGCAGGTCCACCTTCTCGGCGCGGCGTTCGAGCATGCCGTCGGTGAACATGATCAACCTGTCACCAGGACGCAGGTCGAACCCTTGGACTCGGTAAGGGCGGGGGATCGGCATAGACAGTCCGAAGGGCTGGTCCGCCTCCAAGGCGATCTCCTCCACCTTTCCACCGCGCATGCGCAGCGGCCAGGGGTGGCCTGCGTTGACTATCTGAGCTTGCCCGGTGTGGAGGTCAATGCGCACCAGCTGCCCGGTGGCGTGGCCGTGTGGCCTGTGGTCGGCCAGGGCCTGGTCGGCTTGCCGGGCCTGTTCCATCAGGTCGGCCCCCTGGCGGCGGGCGCCGCGCAGGGCCCCCACCAGGACCGTCGCCGACAGCGCGGCCTGAACGTTGTGGCCCATGGTGTCGGTCAAGGACAGGTGGAGGGTGTCGCGCTCGAGGGTGTAGTCGAACGTGTCGCCGCTGACATCTTCGGAGGGCTCCAGATTCCCGCACAGCGCGAACTGCGCCGCCTCGCAGGTGAGCGACAGGGGCAGCAGCCGCTGCTGGATCTCCGCGGCCAGAGTCAGGGGCCTGCTGCGTCTTCCCCAGGTATAGAGGTCGGTGAAGCGCTGATTGGCGATCACGATGTAGGCCAGGATGTGCGCGGCCTCAGCCACCGCGTCAAGCACCCCTTGGCCGGGGCCGGCGGGAAGCAAGAACTCCAGTAGACCGATGGCATCGCCGCGGTTGGTGACCGGAAAGATCAGCCGCTCGCCCTGCTCCGTCGTCTCCCGGTACGGCCGCTGGGTGCGTACCACCTGCTCGTAGACACTGCCGAACAGGCCGATCCTGTCCGCTGGCCGCGCGCCCCCTGCCTCCGCCTGCGAGGCCGTGGACAGCGGCACCACCGCTTTCCCGGTCAGGTCCACGATGAGGAAGGAGACCCGCGTGGCACCGAAACGCCGCAGAAGGTCCTCGGCGATCACGTCGACGGCCTCCCCCGGCGCCGCCGTCTCCGCTGCCGTCAGTAGTCGGGGAAGCTCACCTTGCCCATCCACCACACACCGCTCCCGTTGGCGCACCCCCACCCACCACAGTGAGGAATACCACGGCGAGCGTCAACCGGACACCGTCCACATCGCAGAACACGTCACTCACTGTCATTTACCCCAAGCAACCCACCGCCCACTCCTTGATCACAAAGGCCGGAAGTTGAGAAACAGGCACTGAGGCCTGAGGCCTGACGCCTGAGGGTTCCCGAGGGCCAGGGTCATGGCTGATCATTGTCGTGGGGAAAGGGGCTCGGAGGATGAGCGGGACAGTGACGGCGGTCAGCAGCAACGGCGAGTACTCGTTCACCAAGCCGAACCGGGAAAGCATCACGCTGCTCGCCGGGCTCGGTGTGGAGGGCGACGTACACGCCGGCGTGACGGTCAAGCACCGCTCACGGGTCGCACAGGACCCCACTCGGCCGAACCTTCGTCAGGTCCACCTCATCCATGAAGAGCTCTTCGCCGAGGTCGGTACGGAGGGATTCACGGTGGTGCCCGGTGACCTCGGCGAGAACATCACCACCCGCGGCATCGATCTGCTCGGCCTGCCGGTCGGCACGCTGCTGCACGTCGGCGACGACGCGGTGCTGGAAGTGACCGGCCTGCGCAACCCGTGCCCGCAGATCGACAACTTCCAGGACGGTCTGCTGAAGCAGGTTGCCGGCCGCGACGAAGCCGGGAACATCGTGCACAGAGCCGGAATCATGAGCATCGTGAAGAAGGGCGGTGCGGTGCGTCCGGGTGACACGATCAAGGCGGAGCTTCCCGGCGGGCCGCACCGACGCCTGGAGCGGGTCTGAACCGACTGCCTGTGATCAGGGAGTTGGCCTGGCGGAGACGCCGGTCCTCCCCCTGAAGCGATCGGTTGCGCGCTGGGCAGACGTCCTTCTCACGTCCCGGCGACGGCGGCTCGCAGTTCGTCGGTCACCATGTGCAGGCAGCTGCCGAAACTCGCCTGCCCCGCGGTCTCGATCCAGTGCCGGAAGGCGTTCTGGAAGGCCACCGTGGCGAGCTGCGCGGCCAGTTCGGCCGTCCCGGCGTTCACCTGACGCTGCATCAGTGCGTCGCGCATCGCCTCGGTGACCGCTGCCATCTTGGTCCGTTCGCGCTCCCGCAGCTCCGGGCTGGCGTCGATAACCGCCTGACGCTCCGTCACGTCCCCCAATTGCTCGGCGAGTTGGGCGCCGACCCGCGCCAGTGCGTCGAGGGCGGCAGCGAGCGGGGCCGCGTTCGGGTCGGCCGTCAGGACCGCGTGCGCCAGTGCCGGGGGCAGGCGCTCCGAGCCGGCGAACAGGACCTCGCGCTTGTCGGGGAAGTAGCGGAAGTAGGAGCGCCGGGTGAGCCCGGCCCGCTCGGCGATATCGGTCACCGTCACGTTGTCGTATCCGCGCTCCAGGTACAGCTCGACAGCCGCGCGCTTCAGGCGCTCCTCGGCACCCGGATCCCATCTCGCCATGGGGTGACTCTAACAGGCGATGTCTCACTGTGTCGTCAGTGCTAGCCTGTACTCACGACACACTGTGTCATCACTGAGGGGCGCGCTCGTCCCCGGTGCGGTCCGGAGCAGGCAGGAGGACGTTTCACATGACCGAGACCAGCGAGACCAGCGGGACCGGCAGGACGACAGGTGGGAGCAGGACGAACGACGAGGTATGGGTGGTCGGGGCGACCGGCCGTGTGGGCCGGGGCGTGACCGCCCGGCTGGCCGCGCGGGGGCTGACGGTCGTGCCGGTCGGGCGCAGCCGGGAGCGGCTGCTGGCCGCCGGGGCCGAAGCCGGTCTGCCCGGGGACGCGAAGGTCGTCGTCGCCGACTCGGCCGGGCGGATCGCGGACGAGATCGTCCGGCAGCGCCCCCGGGTGGTGGTGAACACCATGGGCGCCTTCGCCGCCACGGCGCCGGTGATCGCCCGTGCCTGCATGCCCGGCGGCCACTACGTCGACCAGGCCAACGACGTGGTCGCCGTGGAGGGGCTGCTCGCCCTGCACGACGAGGCGGTGCGGGCAGGGAGCACCCTGGTCACCGGCGCGGGATTCGGCGTCCTGGCGACGGAGGCGGTGGTGGCGAAGCTTTGCGAGGGCCGGCCCGCGCCGCACCGGGTGCGGGTCGACGCCGTGGCCTCGGTGGCCATCGAGGCGGGTGTGCTCGGTACCGCCCTCGCGGCCAGCATGGTGGACGTGCTCACCGCCGGCGGACGGCGGTACGACAACGGGCGGCTGGTGACGTCACGCCTCGGCGCGGACCCGCGGCGACTCACCTTCCCGGACGGGGAGTCGGCGAAGTCGGCAGGTGTCGCGTCCGGCGACCTCGTCGCGGCGCACGCGGCGAGCGGAGCACCGTTCGTCACCGCCACTTCCGCTCTCGTGCCGGCCGCGCCGCTTGTACGTGCCCTGCTCCCGCTGCTCGGCCGCCTGCTGTCCGTTCCAGCCCTGCGACGCCTCGCCGTCGACCGGCTCGGCCGGGCCGCGATCAAGAAGGCCGCACCCCGGCCGCGCGCACACTCCTGGGGACACGCCGTCGTGGAGTGGGCGGACGGCACCCGGCACGAGGGATGGCTCCGCGCCGGCGACGGCATGGACTTCACGGCCGACGTCACCGCCACCGTCACCGAACTGCTGGCCCGCGGTGCCGGCAGGCCCGGCGCCTGGACACCGGCAGCCGCCCTCGGGCCCGACCTGGCGACGGCCGCGGGCGGCACCTTCGTACGGGACTGAGGAGCACCGCCGAGTCGCCCCACCCGGAGAACCGGTCCGTCCTTCGTTCCTGTCGGGCCGGGCAGCTCGCCCTTATCCGGTGGTGCCGGTGGTGCCGGCCGTGCGGTGCTCGCGCGGGCGGGCGGTGCCGGGTTCCCACGCGGCGCCTTCGGATGCGGCACGGACGCCGGTGAGGGTGAAGGCCAGTGCCACGGTGGCCACAACGGCGAGCAGGGCGAGGCCGGCCGCGTACGTTCCGTACTCGCCGTACAGCGAGCCCATCACCAGGGGTGGCAGGAAGCCTCCCAGTCCGCCCGCGGCGCCGACCACGCCGGTGACCGAGCCGACCTGGTCGGCCGGGGTGCGCAGGGCGACCAGGGCGAAGGTCGCGCCGCTGGCGGCGCCGAGTGCGGCGGCCATGGCCAGGAAGGCGATGGTGCCCACCGGCGCCAGGGCCGGGGTGAAAGCCTGCGCGACGGCACCGGCCACGACCACGGTCAGCGCGCCGGCCAGCACCCGGACCGGGCCGAGCCGGTCGGACAGCCAGCCGCCGATCGGGCGCATCGCCACCGCGAGGAGGACGAACCCGGCCATGCGGTTGGCGGCGTCGCCCTGGGTGAGGCCGTAGCCGGTCTTGAGATAGGTCGGCAGGTAGACGGAGAAGGCCACGTAGCCGCCGAAGGCCACCGCGTACAGCGCGGACGCCTGCCAGGTGATGCCGAGCCGGGCGGTGGCCGCCAGTCGGCGGGCCAGGGGCTCGGTCGGCACGGTACGGCCGGGCGCGTCACGCAGCAGCAGCGCGGCGGCGACGGCGTACGCGGCCAGCACCGCGGCGGTGATCAGGAAGGGAGTGGACATGTTGTGCGTGCCGACCAGCTTCACGGTGGTCAGGGCGCTGATCGCGGTGCCGCCCATGCCGGCGCCGAAGACACCGATGGCGAGACCGCGCCGCGTGGGCGGGAACCAGGCGTTGACGAGCGGTACACCGACGGCGAAGGCGGTGCCGCCGATGCCGAGGAAGAAGCCGCCGACCAGCAGCGCGGCGAGGGAGGAATGCCCCGCCAGACCGAGGTAGAGCACCGGCACGATGGTGGCCGCCGACACGATCGGGAACATCACCCGGCCGCCGAACCGGTCGGTCAGCGCACCCACCGGGATACGGCCGAGGGAGCCGACCACGACCGGCACAGCCACCAGCAGCGACTGCTGGAACGACGACAGGCCGAGGCCGTCCTTGAACCGCGGGCCGAGCGGGCTGAGCAGCGCCCACGCCCAGAAGTTCACGGCGAAACCGACCGTGACCAGAGCCAGCATCAGCCACGCCCGGCCGGGCACCGGCGTACCCGACGGCGAGCCGCCGCCCCTCGACTTCAACGGCTGGACCATGTCGTCCGTCCCTTTCCTCTTCACGGTGGTACGGCGCCACCGTGATCGCACACGCACCGCAAGTCCCTTGCCTGCGGGGCGACTTCCCGTCACCACTGTTCACGCCGGGACTCGGCGGAGGCATGGGCCATCAGTCCCTGCCGACGGACAGACAGTCCCGGGCTCCGGATCCGGCCGTCCGCAGCGGTGGGGACGGTAGGGCCGGTCGGCCCTACCCCCCTCGTGCCTCCCGCGGGGACGATGGAGCGATGTCCAGGAACGACGCCTTTCGCGCGCTCGACCGGCAGGAGAGCCTGCGCCTGCTCGCCAAGACACCGGTCGGCCGGGTGGTCTACACCCGGCAGGCGCTGCCCGCGGTCCTCCCCGTCAACTTCTCCCTGGACACGGATGCCTCGGTGCTGCTGCTCACCTCGCCGGACTCGGACCTCGTGCGCGCGATCGACGGTGTCGTGGTCGCGTTCGAAGCCGACGAGTTCGACGCGTCCACCCGGTCCGGCTGGAGTGTGGTCGTCACCGGCCGGGCCACCGTGGTGACCGACCGCGCCGAGCACAAGCGGCTGTCGCAGGCCGGCCCCACGTCCTGGATGCCTCTGCGGGAGGCGGTGTTCGTGCGGATCGAAGCCGAGATGGTTACCGGTCGCGAGCTCAACGGGGCACGCGGCGATCGGTAAGGCGCGGCAATGCGCGAGGGGCGGCGGATCGGACCGACGCCGGCCGCGGACAGTCAGCCGGTCGGTCCTGTGCCCGGGTGCGAGGCTCTCGGCTCCGTGACGCAGCCGGCTTCGCGTTCGGGATTGGCGGACGCGCGCGGCGTGTGGCCGCCGTCCGGGCCGTAACCGAAGCGGATCAGCATCTGCGGGCGGCGGAGCCGCCTGGAACCGGCCGTCGCTCCCCGCAAGTCCGGCCATTCCATGGCCTGGTGGAGGAGCGAGGTACGCACTCCTCGGGCCGTTGCCGTGAGCAGGACGTACTGCAGGGCCTGGCCCGCGCGCAGCCAGTCCTCCCGCCCATCGTCGGACGTCCACAGCAAGGCCGCCTGGGCATGGCGTTCGAAGCGCAGGGTGGGGCGCCGGAGGGCGGCCTGCGCGCCGGTGAAGTCCCGCATCGGCATCCGCGCCGCCGAGTCGGGCGGGCCGAGGGCGGTGAGCGGTATGCCGTAGAGGGCGTCCCTGCCGGGGGCGGTGATCCAGCCGCGGGTTTCGGCGGCGCGCTCCGGGTCGGCGATGTTGCGTGCCTCCGCCGCGGCGGTCAGGCGCAGGAGCCACCGTGTTCCGGCGATGTCCGGCACATGCAGCCGCGCTCCGGCGCGATGCGCCGCCGCCGTCATCTCCGCCACGATCGGCGGGGGCACCGGCCTGCCGGTGAACGGCATCCGGCTTGAGTGCCGCCGCGCGATGGCCTCATGGAGACCGGCGTCGTCGAGGTGGTCGTCCGCGGTGAGCCGGCGGGTCAGCCGGACGGCGGCCAGCAGTCCGGGTGCCTGCGGGTCCGGCAGGAGCCGTACGTCCGGTCGCATGCCCAGGTGTACGGCGGCGAGCCGGAGGTTGAAGACCGCGGCGCCCACGGACAGGTACAGGGCGCGGTGCGCCGGGTCGGCCAGCGGCAGGATTCGCTCCGGCGCCGAATGGACCTCCAGCACCTGGCTTTCGGGGTCCAGGCGGAAGCGCCAGGGCTGTGTGTTGTGGATCGACGGCGCCGCGACGGCGGCCGCCAGGAGCGACTCCAGGGTGGCCGCGTCCAGCAGGGTTCGGGTACGCATGATGCCTCCTCTTTCTTCCTCGTGACCGCGGGCCATCGGCATTCCGAACCGGCGGCCGGCCGACGCGGTGAAGCGGTCCCTGGCCTCCGGGTCGAGCGGATGGCGGGCCGGCGGCAGGATCACGGCGGGGCTCATCGCGCGGTCCTCCCCGGCGTCCGGGGGCTGTGCCCGGCCGCCCTGGAGTCGGGGCAGACGAGGCGGGCGGCAGGACGGTGACCTGGCCGGACCGCGCGGGGTGCCCACCGCGCGCGGCAGCGGCGGAATCGGCATCGAGGCCGGTCGGCGTGGTCGTGCACGGGATACCTCCGGATCGGGCGCCGTCGGCGTCCACCGGCGGCGGCGGTCGGCGCTGTGTTCAGGAGCGGTTCGGGGAGCGGGAGGCCAGGGCGTCCGCTGTGGCCACCAAGGCCGCGCCCAGGCCGGTCAGCGCGGCACCCAGACCCGTGACCAGGGTCGTGAGGTGCCATGCCTGGTAGGCGGACATCAGTGAGGCCCGCAGGGACTGGCCCATGAACGCGGTACGGCGCAGCTCGGAGAGCTTCTCATCGTCGCCTCCGGTGGCATGCGACTCGGC
The DNA here is from genome assembly GCF_042714995.1 of Streptomyces sp. NPDC058665. Lineage (NCBI taxonomy): Bacteria > Bacillati > Actinomycetota > Actinomycetes > Kitasatosporales > Streptomycetaceae > Streptomyces > Streptomyces sp. NPDC058665. The sequence goes on along the minus strand of NZ_JBHXRX010000023.1, from coordinate 104,806 downwards.
GCTGATCTCGGCGTAGGTGCGACCGCCGGTGGCATGGGCGAGATTGCCCTTGATGAACTCGGCGTAGGCGTGCGCCTCGGGCCCGGTTTCCACGCGTCGGCCCGCGTAGGCAGCGAGTTCGGGAGGCAGACCGCGCTCGGGGAAGGTGATCTTCTGGGCCGCCAGCTCGGTACGGATCTCCTTCCGGCCGCTGCGAGCGCGCGGCACCATGACCGGTCCGGCGACGCCCAGAGCTGTTCCGACCGTGGCGAGCAAGGTGCCGGCCCGACGGTGTGATCCGTCCATGGCGTGTTGTCCTTCTTCCGACTGGGGCGTGTCTTGGGGGTGTTGGCTCCGGGGAGGGTGGTGCCGCGTCCGGCCGCGAGCAGCGGCCGGACGCATGACCGAACCGGATACCACACGCCGTACGCGCCACACCCTCGACGGCCGGGTACGGGGGAATCGGCCGCCTGACGGGCACGGGACGCCCTCGTACGGACGGGCATCCGCGGTTCGATCAATGCCCAGCATGCAACGCCCGCCACACCGGCTCCCTGGCCGACCGGTCCCAACTCCGGGACCATTGGGCCCTATTACGGCCTCGCCGGATGGGGCCGGAAGGTCGTCCGGCAGGGACCGCCGGCCCCAGGTGCGCCGAGGTCGACGCCGCCTACCGTTCCTGGCCATGAAGAGCGATCAGAACGCACCGCGGCGGAAGTCGCGCGCCGGTGAGGGCTGGCCGCTTGCCGCCCGGCGACTGCTCACCCGCCGCGAGGTGTCGGCCGACGGACGCGCCGTGTTCGGCACCGGGGACGCCAAGTGGGAGGGCTTCTACCGGGACCGGTGGGCGCACGACAAGGTGGTGCGCTCCACGCACGGCGTGAACTGCACCGGTTCGTGCTCGTGGATGGTGTACGTCAAGGACGGCATCATCACCTGGGAGCACCAGGCCACCGACTACCCCTCGATCGGCGCGGACTGCCCCGAGTACGAGCCACGCGGCTGCCCGCGCGGAGCGTCGTTCTCCTGGTACACCTACTCGCCCAGCAGGGTCCGTTACCCGTATGTGCGCGGCGCCCTGCTGAAACTGTGGCGCGAGGCCCGCGAGCGGCTCGGCGACCCGGTGGCGGCGTGGGCCGAGATCACGTCCGACCCGGCGAAGGCGCGGGCGTACAAGAAGGCCCGCGGCAAGGGCGGCCTGGTGCGCGCGGACTGGGACGAGGTCGGCGAACTGGTCGCCGCCGCCCAGGTCCACACGATCAAGGCGTACGGCCCTGACCGCGTCGCGGGCTTCTCCCCGATCCCGGCGATGTCCATGGCGTCCTTCGCGGCCGGGGCCAGGTACACGTCGCTGATCGGCGGCACCTTGCTGTCGTTCTACGACTGGTACGCCGACCTGCCCATCGCCTCTCCGCAGGTCTTCGGCGACCAGACCGACGTCCCGGAAGCCGCCGACTGGTGGAACGCCGGCTATCTGATCATGTGGGGCTCCAACATCCCCGTCACCCGTACCCCCGACGCCCACTTCCTCACCGAGACCCGCTACAACGGCACCAAGGTCGTCGCGGTCAGCCCCGACTACGCCGACAACGTCAAGCACGCCGACGAGTGGCTGGCCCCGCACCCCGGCACGGACGGGGCACTTGCGATGGCTATGGGTCATGTCATCCTGCGCGAGTTCCTCGTCGACCGCGAAGTGCCGTACTTCCAGGCTTACTTGCGCGAGTTCACCGATGCCCCGTTCCTGGTGACGCTGCGCGAGCACGAGCGGGGTCTCGTCCCGGACGGGTTCCTGACAGCCGCCGACCTCGGCCACGACACGGAGAACGCCGAGTCCAAGACCGTCCTCATCGACGCCGCCACCGGAGAACCCGTGGTGCCGAACGGCTCGCTCGGCTTCCGCTGGGGCGAGGCCGGGCAGGGCCGCTGGAATCTCGACCTGGGCGACACCATGCCCCAACTGAGCCTGCTCAAGGGCGCGGAGGACATGGTGCGGGTGGCGCTGCCGCGATTCGACGAGGGCGCCACCGAAGGCGGCTCGGCGATGGTCCGTGGTGTGCCGGTCCGCCGGATCGGCGGGCGGCTCGTCACCACGGTGTTCGACCTGATGCTCGCCCAGTACGGGGTGGCCAGGGCCGGTCTGCCCGGCAGTTGGCCACTCTCGTACGACGACCCGTCGCAGCCGTACACCCCCGCCTGGCAGGAGACCATCACCTCGGTACCGGCCGAGCAGGCGGCGCGTATCGCCCGGGAGTTCGCCCGCAACGCGGAGCGGACGCACGGCCGTTCGATGATCGCCCTGGGCGCCGGCACCAATCACTGGTTCCACTCGGACACCATCTACCGCGCCTTCCTGGCGCTGACCACCACGACCGGCTGCCAGGGCGTGAACGGCGGCGGCTGGGCGCACTACGTCGGCCAGGAGAAGGTCCGCCCGGTCACCGGGCAGCAGCATCTGTCGTTCGCGTTCGACTGGCAGCGGCCCACCCGGCACATGGCGGGCACCTCGTACTGGTATCTGAACTCCGACCAGTGGCGCTACGAGGCGTTCGGGCCCGACGAGTTGGCCTCTCCCCTCGGGGACGGGCGGTTCAAGGGCAAGGCGTTCGCCGACTGTCTGGCGCAGGCGGTCCGCCTGGGCTGGACGCCCGGTCACCCCGGCTTCAACCGCAACCCCCTCGACCTGGCGGACGAAGCGGTCCGGGCGGGCAGGCCCGTCGCCGAGCACATCGTCGACGAACTGACGTCCGGACGGCTGCGGTTCGCCGCCGAGGACCCCGACGACCCGGCCAACTTCCCGCGCGTGCTGACCGTGTGGCGGGCGAACCTGCTGGGTTCCTCCGGCAAGGGCAACGAGTACTTCCTCCGCCACCTGCTGGGCACCGACGCCGCCGTCCGCTCCGATGAGACCCCGCCCGAGCAGCGGCCGAAGGACGTTGTGTGGCGGGAGGAGGCACCCGTGGGCAAGCTCGACCTGCTCGTCACCATGGACTTCCGTATGACCTCCACCAGCCTGTTCTCCGACGTCGTCCTGCCGGCCGCCACCTGGTACGAGAAGGACGACCTGTCCAGCACGGACATGCACCCCTTCGTCCACGCCTTCACCCCGGCCATCGCCCCGCCCTGGCAGGCCCGCACCGACTACGACACGTTCCTGACGATCGCCGACAGGTTCAGCGAACTGGCGGCCGTGCACCTCGGCATCCGCACCGACGTCCTCGCGGTGCCGCTCACGCACGACACACCGGACGAACTCGCCCAGCCGGGCGGGACGGTGGAGGACTGGAAGGCCGGCGGGTGCGAGCCGGTTCCCGGACGGACCATGCCGAAGCTGGTGACCGTCGGACGGGACTACGCCGCGATCGCGCAGAAGATGCGCGCCGTCGGTCCGCTGCTCGACACCCTGGGCACCACGACCAAGGGCGTCACCGTCCACCCCGATCAGGAGATCGACGACCTGCGGCGCCGTAACGGGACCGTCAGGGACGGAGTCGCCGCCGGACGGCCCTCGCTCGCCACCGCCTCCGACATGTGCGAGGCGATCCTCGCCCTGTCCGGCACCACGAACGGCCGTCTCGCCACCGAAGGCTTCCGGGAGTTGGAGCGGCGGACCGGCAGCCGGGGGCTCGTCGAGCTCGCCGCCGAGCGGGAGGCGGAGCGGATCACCTTCGCCGACACCCGCACCCAGCCCCGCGCGGTCATGACCTCGTACGAGTGGTCGGGCTCGGAGACGGGTGGGCGCCACTACTCCCCGTTCGTCATCAACACCGAGCACAAGAAGCCCTGGCACACCCTCACCGGCCGCCAGCACTTCTTCGTCCAGCACGACTGGATGACCGAACTCGGCGAGCAACTGCCCGTCTACCGGCCCCCGTTGAACTCGCCCCGGCACTACGGCGACGAGCGGCTGCACGAGGACGGCCGCGCCGAGGTCACGGTCCGCTATCTGACTCCGCACTCGAAGTGGTCCATCCACTCGAACTACCAGGACAACAAGTACATGCTCGACCTGTCCCGCGGCGGCCCCACGATCTGGATGTCCACCGCCGACGCCGAGAAGATCGGCGTGAAGGACAACGAGTGGATCGAGGCGTACAACCGCAACGGCGTCGTCGTCGCCAGGGCGGTGGTCACGCACCGTATGCCCGAGGGCACCGTGTACATGTACCACGCCCAGGACCGCACCGTGAACGTGCCGAGGACCGAGGTCAGCGGCAGGCGTGGCGGCATTCACAACTCCCTGACCCGGCTGCTGCTCAAGCCCACCCATCTCGCGGGCGGCTACGCGCAGTTCACGTACGCCTTCAACTACTACGGCCCGACAGGCAACCAGCGCGACGAGGTCACCGTCATCCGCCGCCGCGGCCAGCGAGTGGAGTACTGACATGCGCGTCATGGCCCAGATCGCGATGGTGATGAACCTCGACAAGTGCATCGGCTGCCACACCTGCTCGGTGACCTGCAAGCAGACGTGGACCAACCGCACCGGCGTCGAGTACGCCTGGTTCAACAACGTCGAGACCAAGCCCGGCGTCGGCTATCCCCGCCGCTACGAGGACCAGGAGCGGTGGAAGGGCGGCTGGACGCTCGACAAGCGGGGCCGGCTCGTCCTGCGCTCCGGGGGCCGGCTGAAGCGGTTGCTGTCGCTCTTCTCCAATCCCGACCTGCCGGGCATCGAGGACTACTACGAACCCGTCACCTACGACTACGACAACCTGGTCAGCGCCCCGGCCGGGAAGGACATCCCGGTCGCGCGCCCGCGCTCCGTGCTCACCGTCAGGCCCACCGCGATCACTTGGGGAGCCAACTGGGAGGACGGCCTCGGCGGAGCCCCCGAGAACGCCTTCGGCGACCCCAATCTGACCGGCGAGTGGGCCGAGAAGGTCAAGTTCGAGTTCGAGCAGACCTTCCTCTTCCATCTGCCCCGACTCTGCGAGCACTGCCTCAACCCCGCCTGCGTCTCCGCCTGCCCGTCCGGCGCGATGTACAAGCGTGTCGAGGACGGCATCGTCCTGGTCGACCAGGACCGCTGCCGAGGCTGGCGCATGTGCGTGACCGCCTGCCCGTACAAGAAGGTGTACGTCAACCACGCCACCGGCAAGGCCGAGAAGTGCACCTTCTGCTTCCCGCGCGTCGAGGCGGGCCAGCCCACCGTCTGCTCCGAGACCTGCGTCGGACGCCTGCGCTATCTGGGACTGCTGCTCTACGACGCCGACCGCGTCGGCGAGGCCGCGGCCACCCCGGACGAGAAGGACCTCCTTGACACCCAGCGCGGGGTCTTCCTCGACCCGCACGACCCCGAAGTCATGGCCGCCGCACGGGAGTCGGGGATCCCGGAGGACTGGCTGGACGCCGCCCGCCGCTCCCCCGTGTACGACCTGGTCATACGCTACCGGGTGGCGCTCCCGCTGCACCCGGAGTACCGCACCCTGCCGATGGTCTGGTACGTCCCCCCGCTCTCCCCCGTCCTCGACGCGGTCGACGCCGCGGGCGGCGACCAGGACAACCCCGACCACGTCTTCGCCGCCGTCACCCGACTGCGCATCCCGCTGGAGTACCTGGCCGAGCTGTTCACCGCCGGCGAGACCGACGTGGTCGCCGGGGTGCTGATGAAACTCACCGCGCTGCGCTCGTACATGCGCGAACGCGGCCTCGGCGAGACCGGCGACGAGGCCGTGCTGACCGCCGTCGGCCTGACCGCCCGTGAGGCGGAGGACCTGCACCGCCTCCTCTCCGTCGCCAAGTACCAGGACCGCTACGTCGTCCCCGCGGCCCACAAGGAGGACGCCGCCGCACTGACCGCGCTGGAGAACCGCTGCCCGGTCGAGCCGTCCGGCGACGCCGGACCCCGCACGGTCATGCTCTGCATCCCCACCCTGCGCCGCGACACCACCACCGGAGGACATCCGTGAGCCCGCTGCCCGCGACGATTCCCGCCCTCGTCCGCACCCGCGTCCGGGCCGCCGTACGCCGCCCGGCCCGGCTCACGCCCGAGGAGACGGCGGACCGGGCGCTGACGCTGCGGCTCGGGTCACTGCTCCTGCAGTATCCCGATGCCGAACTGACAGGATTCCGCGCGGAGTTGACGACCGCGGTGCGGGCTCTGCCAGCCACGCCCGCGGCGGAACACCTGGCCCGCTTCACCGACTGGTTCGCCGCACAGGAGCCCGAGGCGCTGGAGCGGCACTACGTCGAGATGTTCGACCTGCGCCGCAAGAGCAGCCTCTACCTCACCTACTACCTGCACGGCGACACCCGCCGCCGGGGCATGGCCCTGCTCACCCTCAACCAGCGCTACCGCGCCGCCGGGTGGGACATCGACGGCGGGGAACTGCCCGACCATCTCCCGGTCGTCCTGGAGTTCGCCGCTCTGACAGGACCGGGGGGCGGCGAGGCACCGCTGCGCCTGCACCGGCGCGGACTTGAGCTGATCCACCGGGCACTGGCCGACGCCGACTCGCCCTACCGCGACGTCCTGGCCGCGCTGCTCACCCTGCTGCCGCCGCCCACCGAGGCGGACCGCGCGGCCGTGGCCCGGCTCGTCGCCAAAGGCCCGCCGAACGAGGAGGTCGGCCTCGACCCTTACGGCACCTACGGGGACGGCGAGTTCGCACCGCCGGGCACCTTCGTGCCGCCGACGCCCGCCCCGCCGACCCGGATATCGCCCGCTCCGACCAGCCGTACGGAAGGCCCGCGATGAACGCCCCGTTCCTCCCCTCGGCCGCCGCCCCGGCGAGCGGCGCCGATCTGTTCCTCTGGGTCGCCTTCCCCTACATCTGCCTCGCCGTGTTCGCGGCCGGCCATGTCTGGCGCTACCGCCAGGACCAGTTCGGCTGGACATCCCGCACCACCCAGCTCCTCGAACACCGCTGGCTGCGCTGGGGCAGCCCGCTGTTCCACCTCGGCGCGTTCATGGTGATCGCCGGGCACGTCGCGGGACTCGCCGTTCCCGACTCGTGGACCGAGGCCGCCGGCATCACCGAGCACACGTACCACACCACGGCCGTCTGGGCGGGCTCGGTGGCCGGCGTCACCATGGTCACCGGCCTCGGCATGCTGTGCGCCCGCCGCCTGCTGACCCGCCGGATCCGGCTGGGCACCGACCGCAGCGACAAGCTCCTCTTCCCGCTGCTGTCCGCCACCGTTCTCCTGGGTATCACGGCGACCGCCGCCCACAACGTCTTCGGCCCCGGCTACGACTACCGCGAAACCGTCTCCGTCTGGTTCCGCGGCCTGTTCGTCCTCCAGCCCCGCCCCGATGCCGTCGCCGGAGCCCCGCTGCTGTTCCAGCTGCACGCCCTGACCTCCTGCCTGCTCTTCGCCGTCTGGCCCTTCACCCGCCTCGTCCATGTGTGGAGCGCCCCCGTCGGCTATCTGGTCCGGCCCTACCTCGTCTACCGGCGGCGGGCCGCACCGGCCACGTCCCCGACGACGGCGGGCCGGCGACGTTCGTCCTCCGGCTCCGGGCGAGCCGGATGAGTCACGGCCCCGCGCTCACACCGGACACCGCGACCGCCCGGCCCGCGTACACCGTGGGGGCGAGCCGCCGAACGGGATGGGTGATGGTCCTGACCGGGATCGTCGGCTGGCTCGCCTCCTTCCAGCTCACGCTGGACGACTGGCGGCTCCTCAAGGACCCGGCCTACCAACCGCCGTGCGACATCAGCCCGGTCGTTAGCTGCGGCAGCGTCATGTCCAGCGCGCAGGGCAGTCTGTTCGGCTTCCCCAACATGCTGCTCGGACTGGGTGCCTTCGCCGCCGTGACCGCGCTGGGCGTCGCCGTGCTCTGCGGGGCGCGTCTGCACCGTCGGCTGTGGCTCGCGCTGGGCGCAGGGGCGCTGGTGGGGGTGGTGTTCGTCCACTGGCTGATCGGGCAGTCGCTCTACGAGCTCAACAAGATCTGTCCCTACTGTGCCGTTGTCTGGGTCGTCACCATCGCCCTGTTCTGGTATCTGACCCTGCACGCCCTGGAACAGGGAATGGTCTCCGCGCCCCGGGGTGTGCTGGAGGTCGTGCGGGATACGCACTGGATGATGCTCGGCGCCTGGTACGGGGTGATCGCGCTGCTCGTCCTCACCCGCTTCTGGTCGTACTGGAGCAGCCTGCTGTAGTTGAGTTGAGCACTCCGGCAGAAGAGCACGACAGCCCAGCCATGAATGATGGCTGGGCTGAGTCCGGTCCCGGGCCGGAGGCTCAGGGCTAGTGGGCGTGTCAGCCCTCGGCGTGGGCCGGCAACAGGTCGGGGCCGAAAACCTCGTAGCGGATGCGGCGTGCGGGGATGCCGGCCTTGAGCAGCTGGGTACGGACGGCACGCATGAAGGGCAGCGAGCCGCACAGGTACACGTCGGCGTCGGCGGGGAGGTCCAGGCCGTCCAGGTGCATCAGCCCGGTGCGCGCGCCGGGTTCACCGTCGGCGTCCTGCTCGTACCAGAACTCGGTCCGAGCGTCCGGGAGTTCGCCGGCCAGGCGCCGGATGTCGGCGCGCAGCGCATGGTCGGCAGGGGTGCGGTCGGCGTGCAGGACGCGCACCGGGCGGACGGCCCCGGTGGCGGCGAGATGCTCAAGCATCCCGGCCATCGGGGTGCAGCCGATGCCGGCGGAGACCAGCAGCAGTGGGCTGTCGGCGTCGTCCAGGACCACATCGCCGAACGGTGCCGACAGGGTGAGCTCGTCACCTCCCCGTACGGTGCGGTGCAGGTGGTTGGAGACCTCGCCCTCGGGGGCCTCGGCGACGCTCGCGACACGCTTGACCGTGATGCGCCGCACCTGGTCGCCGGGGGCACCCGAGAGGCTGTACTGGCGCAGCTGGCTTATTCCGTCGGGCAGTTGGACCCGCACGCTGACGTACTGGCCGGCGCGGGCGGGCGGCATGGGGGCATCGTCGGCGGGGCGCAGCAGGAAGGACACGACGTCCGGGGTCTCCTCGCGGCGCTCGATCACGGTCCACCGCCGCCAGGGGTGGCGCGGGTCGATTCGAGCCTCCTGGTACAGACGGGCCTCGCGTGCGATGAGCGCGCCGGCCATCAGCCAGTACACCTCGTCCCATGCCGCGCCGATGTCGGGTGTGACGGCGTCCCCGAGGACCTCGGCGATGGCACGGAACAGGTACTTGTGGACGATCGTGTACTGGTCCTCTGTCACACCGAGGGCGGCGTGCTTGTGCGCGATCCGGCTCAGCAACTCGTCCGGCCGGGCATCAGGATTGGCCAGCAGCGCCTGGGCGAAGCCGGCGATGGAGCCGGCCAGAGCCTTGCGCTGTTCCCCGTTGGCCTGGTTGCCGCGGTTGAACAACCCGTCCAGCAGCTCGGGCCGCTCGCTGAACATCGTGCCGTAGAAGCGGGTCGTGATCTCGTCGAGCGCGCCGCCGACGGCGGGCAGGGTGGCGCGGACGACAGCGGCGGACTCGGGCGAAAGCATCGCTCTCCTCGGAAGTGCGGACGTGCGCGGGCAGGCAGCTCACACATCTCGTCTGCAAGCGGTCTATCAGCGATCCGGCCCCGGCCGGGGCCTCCTCGGACCTGCGGGGACGAACGGCCCAGCAGGTCAGGACCCTTGGTTCCACAGTCCGGGCGGAAGGGGGGCCGAACGGCCCTGTGCGAACTGCCCGACCGTCCTGATGGAGATGTGTTCCTGCCCCTCGGTGTGGCGGGCCGAAGCTCCGCTTGATCGCAGAGCGGTGGCCAGGGCCGCCACCGCCTCATCCACGCGGCTCTGGGGCAACTGCCCGACACCGAGGGCGAGGAGAGTCCCCGTGCCGGGGTCCGGGCTGCGCAGATGCATGGCGTGGGTGCTTTGGAGTGCCACGCCTCGTGCGGCGGCGGTCCTCAGGAGGGTGGACTCGTCGGTGTGCCGCAGTTCGAGGCACAGATGGAGCCCGACGGTGGCGCTTCCCCGCAGGTGTGCGTGGGGGATGTGCCGCTCCACGGCGTCGAGGAGCCGACGCAGGCGGTCCCTGTAGTGGCGGGCGGCGTGTCTGAGGTGACGGGCGTAGCCGCCCGTGGACAGCAGGTGGGACAGCGCGAGTTGGTCGAGGGTCGGGGTGCCGAAGTCGGTGATGGCGCGTTCCACCGCGACGGCTTCGGCCAGCGGTGGCGGTGCCACTGCCCAGCCCAGCCGGAGGGCCGGGGCGAGGGACTTGCTCACCGAGCCGACCAGGACGACCCGGTCCGGGGCGAGTGCCGGGAGGCAGCCGGTCTCCGGGCGTTCGTACTGGAACTCGCCGTCGTAGTCGTCCTCGATGATCACGGCATCGTGGGCGCGTGCTCAGTCGGCGAGCTGGACGCGGCGCCGTGCGGACAGGACGGCTCCGGTCGGGAAGTGGTGGGTGGGGGCGAGGAGCACGGCGCGGGTGCCGCTGCGTGCGAGCCGCTCGATGTCGAGGCCGTCCCGGTCGACCGGGACGGGAACGACTTCGAGTCCTACGGCTTGCAGGATCTGCCGCTCGCGTACGTCAGTTGGGTCCTCGACGGCCAGTCTGCGGTGCCCGGCCTGGAGCAGGACACGGGCCACGGCGCTCACAGCCTGGGTGGACCCCGCCGTGACCACGAGCTGTCCCGGGGGCAGCAGTGCTCCGCGTTTGCGTCGTAGATAGCCGGCGAGTACGTCGCGCAGCCGCGGTACGCCGGCGGGCGGTGGGTAGCTCAGTTCGCTGTGGGGGGGCGGTGGCCAGGGCGTACCGCAGAGCCCGCTGCCAGGCGTGCCGGGGAAAGAGGGAGAGGTCGCCGAGGCCGGGGCGCAGGTCGTAGCGGATGCGTGAGGGTGCGGGCAGCGCGGGCGGAACGGCGGTGGCGCGCTCGATGGCCCGCATGAGCCCCGAGCCCGAGCCCGTGCCCGGGGCGCGGGCGGGAGCGGCCCGGCGCGCGACGAACGTACCGGCGCCCGGCCGTGTCTCGACGTACCCCTCCGCGAGCAGCTGCTGATATGCCTCGACGACCGGGCCACGTGCCGTCCCGAGGTCCTTCGCCAGACCTCTGCTGGACGGGAGCCGCTGTCCGGGGGTGAGTCCGCCTCGGCGCACCGTGCGCCTGATCGCCTCCGCCACCTGCCGGGCCAGCCGACCGTCGCGATCGTCGAGTACGAGATTCAGGTCCAACCGACTTTCCTCCTCGTCTTCCCCGACCATCGGCTCCGCGGGTTCGCCGACCATTCCGCGACCGGTCCTCGTTTCAGGGCCCGGATTGGTCCTGACGTGTGGACCGGTGTCCTCCTAGCGTGATCCGTATGCGTTCCTCATCGTGCCTGGCCGTGGCCATGGCCGTCCTCGCGCTGTTGTTGATCGGTTCCTCGGCCTCCACGTCCGTTCCGTTGCACGACTACCCGGTTTACGGCGGCCAGGCCCTGCGCTTCGGCGCGGCGGCGCTCGTCCTGTGGCTGGCGGCCCGGCTTCTCGCGCTGCCCGCGCGCAGACCGGTGGGCCGTCAGTGGCTGTGGTTCGCGGGTCTCGCGGTATTCGGAATCGCGGGTTTCAACGTCTGCCTGGTGCAGGCCACCCGGTACGGCGACCCCTCCGTAGTCGGCACCGTGATCGCCGCGACGCCCCTGGCTCTTGCCGTGCTCGGAGCCTTCCAGGACGGCCGCCGCCCGCGCGGCCAAGTGGTGATCGGTGGTGCGGTGGTGGCGCTCGGCACTGCGGTCACCACCGGCTTCGGGGCCACCACCGGAACCGGTCTGTCCTACGCGTTCGGTGCCCTCGCCTGCGAAGTGGCCTTCTCCCTCTGCGCGGTCCCGCTGCTGCCCACCCTCGGCGCGGTCCGCACGTCCGCCTTCGCGGCGGCCGGCTCCGTTCCCGTCCTTCTGACGGCGGGCGTCCTCGCCGACGGAACCGGTCTCCTCCGGCTGCCGACCACCCCCGAACTCCTCGCTCTCACCCACAAAGCGCTCGCGGTGGCCGTCCTCGCCAATCTCCTCTGGTACGCCGCCCTCCCCCGCATCCGCGCCGACAAGGCCGGCCTCTTCTACGGATTCGTCCCCCTGGGCACCCTCGCCATGTCGGCGGCCCTGGGGCAGGAAAGCCCCGGTCGCACGACGGTTACGGGCATCGCCCTGGTCCTGCTCGGCCTCGCGGTGGGACTCGCCTCCTTCGGCCGCCGCGGCCCGCGTCCGGAAACCCGCGCCCCGGCAGAGCCCGCGGTGCCGCCCGGCACCCGGAACTCCACCCTCCCCGACCACGCCTGACCGAATACCGCGGCGGGGGCACCCGGCTACCGCCGATTGCCCCCGCGTGGACCGTCTCAGCGCACGCGCTGCCTTCCGAGGACCCTGGCAAGGTCTGACACCCGCTCGATCTCCGCCAGATCGTCGTCCGGTATCTCGACGTGGAGGTAGGCCTCGGCGCGGGTGAACACTTCCTCACTGTTCGGGGGTGGCGAGTTCCGGCCACGTCATCGCCGTCACTCCCCAGGTAGCTCCTCCGCCGAATGCGGTGAGGAGCACCTTCGATCCCGGCTGATAGACCCCGGTGTCCCTGGCCTGGGTCAGTGCGACAGGGATGGAGGCCGCCGCGGTATCGCCCGAGGCGTTCCGTACGGTCCGGCGCACCGTGCCTGCGCCCGCCGTCGTCAGGTCGTGATGCAGGGCGACGCTGTGGGGCGTCCCCTTGAGCAGTTCTTCCACCACTTCGCGGCGGGCGTCGCGGTGGAGCCCGCTGACGATGACCACGGGCAGCTTCGGCTCGTTCTCCATCACTGGCCCTCACGGCGGCCGTAGCGCCGCTCGAAGCGCTCGACGCGGCCGGCTGTGTCCAGGACGCGAGCGGTGCCGGTGTAGAAGGGATGGCTCGCGGACGAGGTCTCCACGTCGACAACCGGATAGGTGTTGCCGTCCTCCCATTCGACGGTCCGGTCGCTGGTCATGGTGGAGCGGGTCAGGAAGGCGAAGTCGGCGGCCGTGTCGCGAAAGACGACGGGACCGTACGAAGGATGGATTCCGGGTTTCATGGATGTGTCCTCGGGATCGGGAGTGGGCGCGGGCGTGGGCGTGGGCCGGAGTCAGCGCTCCTCGCGGAAGCCGACGTGCCGGCGGACGAGCGGGTCGAACTTCCGCAGCACCAGGCGGTCGGGGTTGTTCCGCCGGTTCTTGCGTGTGACGTACGTGTAGCCCGTACCCGCGGTGGAGCGGAGCTTGATGATCGGGCGTAGTTCGTTGCGAGCCATGGCGCTACTATATGGCAATGATTTCCATGTTCAAGAATGGAATCGCTCGACGAGAGGCAGGTAACTCCGTGTCCGCCCACTGCCAACTGACCGGCGCACAGCCGGGCTTCGGCAACAGCATCAGCCACTCGCACCGTCGTACGTCGCGCCGGTTCGACCCGAACGTTCAGCGCAAGCGGTACTGGCTGCCGAGTGAGGGCCGTCATGTGCGGCTGACCCTCAGCGCGAGGGCGATCAAGACGATCGACACCATCGGCATCGAGGCGGCGGTGGTCCGCATCCGGGCGCGAGGAGTGAAGGTCTGATGGCGAAGCAGAGCAAGATCGCGCAGAACGAGAAACGCAGGCGAACCGTCGAGCGGTACGCCGCACGCCGTGCGGAGTTGAAGGAGATCATCCGCCGGCCCGGCACGCCGGAGTCCGAACGGATCGCCGCGGTCGAGGAGTTGCGGCGCCAGCCGCGCGACGCGAGCGCGACCCGGGTACGCAATCGGGACAGCGTGGACGGCCGCCCCCGTGGCCATCTGCGCAAGTTCGGCCTGTCCCGGATCCGTATGCGCGAGCAGGCGCATGCCGGCCTCCTCCCGGGAGTGGTCAAGTCCTCCTGGTGACAGGTGAGTTCACCGTGTCGGGCGGCGGACCCCCTGATACCCGCGCGGCCCTGCCCGACCCGGAGGACGGACAGGGCCGCTACGGCTACGGTCAGGGCCTATCCCGCGTCGGCCCCGATGTTCGGCGTGCTCGGGACGGCCGTCCCGTAGTAGTCCGCTCCGCCGTTGCCGGGCACGGCCGTGCCCGCTTTGAGCGCCGGTGAACCGGACTTGAGGGTGTAGGCCTGTGGACACGGCTGCGGACCCGTGCCCGAGGCCGGCGACCACGAGCAGGTGCCGCCCGCGCCGGGCGAGGTGAACAAGGGGTCACCCCACACCGACCCCGTCTCCAGCCCGGCCGCCTTCCACGCGGCGAAGTCGGCGTGGGTCGTACCGCCCCAGCGCCAACCACCGGTATTCGTCCCGTAGTACAGGTTGTTCGACAACGTCATACCGGTCTGCCCGTTGGGGTTGTAGTAGAGCTGGCCGGTCTTGCCGTACGGGCCCTTGTTGGCCATGTGGCAGATGTTGTCCTTGATCTGCGAACCACTGGCCCACGTGCCCGAGGCATAGCCGAAGAGGAAGCACGCGCTCGCGCCGGCCTTCTTGTTCGCGGTCTGGTCCTTGTTGGTGAAGAAGGTGTTGCCGTAGATCGACAGCGCCTTCTTCGGCGCGCTGGGCACCACGTCGAACAGGCCGCCCTGGGCGTTCGCCCAGTCGTCGTTCTCGGAGATGTTGTAACGGTAGGTGTTCGGCCCCCACACCATCGAACTGGCGGTCGAGGTGTAGGCCAGATAGCCGCTGCCCGCGTTGTCGTGGGTGTAGTTGTACTCCACCACCGAGTTCGTGGTGCCGCCGTCCAGGTCGATGCCGTCCCAGTCACACCCGGCCGTGTAGGCCGGGACCGGCTGCACCTTGTACACCTCGTTGTGACGGATCGTCACATCGTTCGAGGTGTACGTCATGATCCCGCTGGCGCCACCGCACGAGGTCACGTTCGCCCCGATGTCGTGGACCAGGTTGCGCTCGATGACCGCGCCGTCCCAGCCGTTCCCGGTCAGCGCGGCCCCGGTGCTCTGCGCGGCCATACCCAGGTTGTAGACGGTGTTGCCCGCGACCCGGACATTGGTGATGTTGGTCCCCGAGCCCCAGCCGTAGATGCCGGGCCCGGCGTTCGAGGTCACGGCGGCGCCGTGCAGCTTGTTGTTGAGGATCTGCACGTCGTCCAGCGGCCCGCTGTTGGCATTGACCGCGTAGCCCAGGACCATGATCTGTCCGCCGAAGGTACTGCTGCTGCCACTGGGCGTCGTGAATCCGGAGATGTCCGAACCCGTCACCTTCAGGCCCTTGGCCGCCGCCGACGACGTCTGGTTCTGCAGCAGCACACCGGCCGCGGTCGTGGTGCCGTTGACCACCTTCATGTTGACCAGCTGGAAGCCGCTGACATTGTCCGCGGTGACCGCCGCCGAATAGTCGCCGGTGCAGCTGGACTTGAGGGTGGCCTGACCGGTGCCGTACGAGGTGACCTTGAACGGCGTCGAGGCCGACGATGCCGGGACGTTCGTGGAATTGAAGACCAGACAGCCGGTGAACGTCTGTCCGCCCTGGAAGGAGACGACGCTCCCCTGCGGGAACGTGAATCCGTTGACCTTCCCGGTCGACTTCCACGCCTGGTCCGGCGAGAGACCGGTGTTGCCGTCGCTGCCGGTGGGTGACACGTAGTAGGTGGTGGCGGCGGCGTGGGCGGTGCCCGTGGCGGCACCTGCCAGCAGCAGTCCCAGCATTGCCTGGGCCACCACCGCGGCACAAATCCTTGCTCTCATGCTTCTCCCTTCCGCGTGGCCGTGACGACGCACGGACACGCGGGTGACGACTCGTGGTTGAGGCATGCCTTGACGAACCACGCGGCGCTGCCGGCATGGCGTCCAGGCGATATGGATCGAAGAGCAGGTGAGGGGCGTCTCCTCGGCGCATCGCTCCCTTCGGCGGACGGCTTCGCCGTCCGGGTCGAGACGGTCCTGGCGGTGCGGGCCGGTCCCCGTTCCGGGCCGGCACCGGGTCATCGAGGACAGCCGTGCCGGACAACCGCGCGCGTCCCGGCGCGGTGCGATGTCCGACGGCGAACCCCGTAAAGGCGGTCAGGTGATCAGGAGGGTGCGCCGGGCCCCGGTCCGTGAGCTGTTGCCGGTGTGAATGTGGATCTCGCCGGGCTCCACGGTGAACACGCCTTTCGGGTCGTTGGTCCAGTAGCCGATGTCACCGGCGCCCAGGAGGAAGCGGACGTGCTGCTCCTCCCCCGCCGCCAGCCGGACCCGCTGGAAGCCGCGCAGCCGGCGGACCGGCTGGACGATGGTCGCGGCGGGGTCCTGGATGTAGAGCTGGACCACCTCCTCGCCTTCCCGGTCACCGGTGTTGCGCACCGGGACACTCACCTCGACCGACGCGCCCGCCCGCAGTTCCGCCGAGGCGATCCGCTCACAGCTCAACCGCGGCTCCCCCACCTCGAAGGTGGTGTAGCTCAGGCCGTAGCCGAACGCGAATTCCGGGCCATCGGCGACATCGAGGTACTTCGACACGTACGTCACGTCGGGCTCGGCCGGGTTGTACGGGCGACCGGTCCGCTCATGGTTGTAGTAGAGCGGGAGCTGCCCCACCACGCGCGGGAACGTCACCGGCAGCTTGCCGCCCGGGACGACCGCGCCGGTCAGAACGTCCGCGACGGCGGGACCCGCCTCGATGCCCGGATGCCAGGCCATCACGATCGCCGACACCTTCTCCGCCCACCCGCCGATCGTCAGCGGGCGCCCGCCCACCAGCACCACCACGCACGGCGTGCCGGTCGCAGCGACCGCGTCGATCAGCTCCTCCTGCGCACCGGGCAGGCCCAGTTCGCTGCGCACGGCCGCCTCCCCACTGATCGCGGACGGCTCACCCACCACCAGCACCACGGCGTTGGCGGCCTCGGCGGCAGCCACCGCCTCCGCGATACCGGAGGTGTCGGCTCCTTCAGCCGCCACCCCGGGCGTATGGCGAATGCCGGTGTCCGGCAACGCATCGCGCAACCCGGACAGAACCGGGACCGCCTCCGGTGCACCCGGCAGCGTCCATGTACCCAACAGGTCACCGGAGTCGGCGAACGGACCCACGACCGCCAGCGAGCCCAGGCCCGACGCGTCCAGAGGCAGGAGCGCGTTCTCGTTCCTCAGCAACACCATGCAACGGCCGGCCGCCTCGCGCGCCGCGGCCCGCGCCCGCGCGCTCGGGGCGGACAGAGCGGCGGACTCGTCCACGTAGGGGCGCTCGAACAGGCCCAGACGCAGCTTCAGCCGCAGCACCCGGGACACCGCGTCGTCCAGCCGCTCCCCCGTCAGCGCCCCTGAGGCCAGCAGGTCGCGGCCGTGCTCGACGAAGGTGGTGGAGACCATCTCCATATCCACTCCGGCGGTCAGTGACCGCCGTGCCGCGTCGGCCTCGTCCACCGCACCACCGTGCGTGACCAGTTCCAGGACGCCGGTCCAGTCGCTGACCACCACCCCGTCAAAACCCCACGCGTCCTTGAGGATTCCGGTCAGGGTGTGCTCGTTGGCGTGAGCCGGAATGCCGTTGACGGTGTTGAACGCGGCCATCACCGTGGCGGCGCCGGCATCGACAGCGGCCTTGAACGGCGGCAGATAGAGGTTGCGCAGCCGCTGCTCGGACACGTCGACGGTGTTGTAGTCACGGCCGCCCTCCGCGCCCCCGTAGGCGACGAAGTGCTTGGCGCAGGCGGCGACCCGGTCCTTGGCGCGCAGGTCGTCGCCCTGGTAGCCACGTACCTTGGCCACCGCGTAGGCGGTCGTCAGGTACGGGTCCTCGCCCATGCTCTCCGCGATCCGGCCCCAGCGCGGCTCCCGGGTCACATCCATCATCGGAGAGAACGTCCAGTGGATCCCGTTGGACCGCGCCTCGCGCGCCGACACCTCCGCATCCGCCACCGTCACCGCCGGATCGAACGCGGCCGCCTGACCCAGCGGAATCGGAAACGTGGTGTGAAAGCCGTGGATCACGTCCAGGCCGAAGACCAGCGGGATGCCCAGACGGGACTCCTCCACCGCGATGCGCTGCAGCGCGTTGCTCGGCCGCGCGCCGACCACGTTCAGTACCGAACCCAGCAGGCCCTTTCGGGCGGCGGTCTCGGCCGCCACGGTGTCACCACCGCCCGGCCCGGTGTCCCAGGCCCAGGCCAGTTGCTGCAACTGGCCGAGCTTCTCCTCGACGGTCATCCGTCCCAGGAGTTCCTCGATACGGGGCCCGTGCTCATGGCCGCTCATGGCGGATTCCTCTCAGTAGTGGTGCGGCCGGGAGCGGATCTCCTCCGGCCAGGCGAGCTGGATGCCGAGGGTGTGGCTGAGCAGCCTCTGGTAGTCGGCGAGTTGGTTCTGGTCGGAGCGGACCTTGCGGGGCGGCAGGGCCCGGTCGAGGCAGAATCCGGCGAGCGCGCCGACCGCCTCGCCGATGGCCCACTCCACGGGGTGCAGCCGGTAACAGCCGTTGGTGATGTGCGTGGTGCCGATGTTCTTGTTGGCGGGCAGGAGGTTGTCGACACGGACAGGGATCAGCGCGCCGAGGGGGATCTGGAACGGGTAGGACTCGATGTCGATGTACGAACGGCCCGCGGTGCTGGGGTGCAGGTCGATGCGGTAACTGCCGAGGCCGACGCTGTCGTGGAACACCGCACCGCCCGCGCCCGGCGGGCGGGCCTCGACGCCCACATGCTGCTCGACAACGGTGAACTCCGCTCTGATGCGGCGCGCTTCACGGATGTACGGCGCCTTGGCCAGACCGTCCGGGGTGCCCGTCACGTCGGGCCGCAGCCGCAGGCCGGGCCAGCCGGTGCCCCCGTCGGGACGGGGGGCGTCGGTCTGCAGCCAGTACAGGAAGGACAGTGACAGATCTCGGCCGGCGTCGAGTGCCGCCTGTCGCCGCTGGGCGTCGACTCCGAGCAGCGGCGCCTCCCAGTAGTCGATCTGCGGCCAGTTGACCACGGTGACGTCGGAGGCGAAGGCACCGGCCGCGAACTGTTCGCGAGCCAGGACACGGCGGAACTGCCACAGGTCGAAGTGCTCGCCCGCCGCCCGGTCGGCACCCATCAGTGCCCAGGTGCGCTGCCGGAGCGTGATGGGCTCGACGTCGGTGAAGGAGAGCTGCGAACCGGGCCAGAACGGGGCGACGGTGGTGCGCCAGTGGTCGTAGGACGCGGGCCGGTCGATCACATGATCCTCGCCGGGCCTGTGGTCCAGGGCGAAGCACCAGGACACGGCCTGCTGGTCCAGGGGGTCGGCGGTCTCGGGGGCGTGCGGCTCCCCGGTCTCGTCGCGCCCTTCCGCGCCGATCACGTGTTCCACGCCGGCCAGTTCCAGCAGGTCGCCGAGCTCGGTGGCGTCCGCGACGTAGTCGGCCTGGACGGTGATCTCGGGTTCGCCGCGCCGGCCGGCCAGCGTGACCGCCTCGACGCGGTCGCCGTCGGTGTGCGCGGCGACCGGTTCGTATCCGGTCAGGACGGTGAGCGCGCCGGAGGACCGCCACGGGGCGAGCATCTCCTCCAGGACGGCGGCGGCCACCCGCGGTTCGTGACACATGCGGCTGACGACGCCGAGCCCGGGGTCGAGCAGCGGGTCCTGTGCGGCATCGGGTCCGAGGGGATAGTTGCGTCGGTAGTAGTCGCGCACGCGGCGGCGCAGCTCGGTGTAGCCCGGTGGTGCGGCCGGGCCTTCGATCCAGGGATGTTCGTCGGGCGGTACGGCCTGTGCGGTGAGTTGCCCGCCGAGCCAGTCGGTGACCTCGGTGAGCACCACGGTCCGGCCGAGCCGGGCGGCGGTGAGCGCCGCGGCCACGCCGCCGAGGCCGCCGCCGACGACGAGGACCTCGGTTCGTATGTCTGTCATGGGTTCGGGGTTCCTTCTGCCGGCTCTACCGGTCGCTGTGGTCGGTCGGCGTCGGTCGTCGGCTTCGGGGCAGCCGGGACCGGCGGACGGCGCCGCGCGGGTGCCGGCGCGTCCGGGGTTGTGGGGTGGTGAGAGCTGTTCGGGCCTACTCGCGCGCGTCCGCGATGGTGGTACCGGGAATCAGCGGGCAGGGCACCATCAGGCTGCTGGTGCGCAGGTCGGGGTCGTCGAGCATGGCCTGCAACCGGTCAACGGCGAGCCGGCCGATCTCGACGCGGGGAATCACCAGGGAGTCCCACTGTCCGGACAGGTCAGCGGGCGCCGCCTCCAGCACGGCGACGGACACGTCGTCGGGGATCTTCCGTCCGCGCGCGGCCAGTTGGTCGCGCAGGGACTCCGCCAGCCGCACGGACTCCACCACGATCGCGGTCACCGCGCCGCCCGCCACCTCGTCGAGCCACGGCCCGTCGATGTCCACGGCACCGTGGAACCCCGGCGAGACATCGGTCAGTCCGAGCCGCTCGACCGCCTCCGCGTAACCGAGGCGACGGTCCTCGTACGGTTCCATCTGCAGCCACTCACGGATGTAGCCGAGTCGCCGATGGCCGTGCCGCACCAGTCGTTCGACGATCTGTCCGCTCGCCGCGTGGTAGTCGGGGACGATCTGCGGGATCTGTGCGCCGGGTACGTCGCGGCGGCCGATGTGAACGAAGGGATAGCCCTCGTACCAGAGGCGGGCCAGCTCACCGCGGTCGGCCGCGACACCGAACAGGATGCTGCCGTCGGCGAGGTTGAGCCGATTGGTGCCGTCCTTGTAGATCTGGCGTTCACCGTCGGTGCCGGACCCGGTCGAGGTGAACAGCACCAGGTCGAAGCCGGTCTCCTCGGCCCGCTCCTCGATGCCGAGGAGGAACTCGAAGTAGAAGTCCTCGTGCGCGCGGGGGAACACACGCTCGAAGGTGTGCACCCCCAGCAGGTTGTTGCGCTTCTTGCGCATGGCCCGTGCCGCCGGATTGGCGACGTAGCCCAGCTCTCGCACCGCCTCGAAGACCCGCTGTCTCGTCTCTTCCGGGATCCGTGCGGTCGCCGCGTTCCCGCTGATCACGCGGGACACCGCGGACTGGGACACCCCGGCCAGCCGTGCCACGTCCGCCTGGCTGGGTGCCTTGCCCCGTCGTCGCGCTGTCATGATGCCCCCTGGAGCTTCTCCCGCCGGGCGGCGGTCGCCGCGGCATGTGTCGTCTCGGCGAGTTCCCCGGCCCGGCCCTTGGCGTGCAGCCAGCACTTCGCCCAGTGCCCGTCGCCCAACTCCGTGCGCGGCGGGGCCTCGACGGCGCACTCCCGCATCGCGAAGGGGCAACGGGGGTGGAACCGGCAGCCTGTCGGCGGGTCGATCAGACTGGGCGGCTCGCCCAGTTCGTCGGCTCCCGCGAAGAGCTTGTCGCGGTCTCCCACGCCGCGCTCGGGGTCCGGCGAGGACTCTATGAGCAGTTTGGTGTACGGGTGCCGCGGGAACGCGATCACTTCCTCCTTGGGGCCTGACTCCACCATCTGTCCTGCGTACATCACGGCGATCTCATCACACAGATAGCGGGCGCTCGCGATGTCGTGCGTGATGTAGAGCAGCGCGAGACCGTCCTCGGTACGCAGTCCCTGCAGCAGGTTGAGCATCTCCAGCCGGATCGACACATCCAGCATGGAGATCGGTTCGTCGCCGAGCAGGACCTTCGGCTCCACGGCGAGTGCGCGGGCGATGACGACGCGCTGGCGCTGCCCGCCGGAGAGCTCGTGGGGGAACTTCGCCGCGAACTCCGCGGCCGGAGTGAGGCTGACGCGTTCGAGGAGTTCGGTGATCCGCGTCTTCCGCCCCTGGGCCGTCAGGTGCGGCTGGTGCAGGCGCAGCGCACGTTCGAGGTTGTAGCGGACACGGTGCAGCGGGTTCAGCGATCCGAAGGGGTCCTGGAAGATCAGCTGCACCTCGGAGTGGTAGGTGCGCTGTGCCCGCCGGTTGCCGCGCACGGTCTCGCCCCGGAGCACGATCTCACCCCGGGTCGGCTCGTGGAAGCGGGCCAGCATGCGGGCCAGAGTGGTTTTGCCGCTGCCGCTCTCCCCCACCAGCGCCAGGATCTGACCGGGCTTCAGGCGGACGGTGGCATCCTCGACAGCGCGGACGACGGACGTGCCGCCGAGGGGGCCGCGGACGGTGAAGTGCTTGGAGACGTCCCGTGCTTCCAGCACGTACTCCGGCGCGTCCGCCTCGGACACCTTGTCACGCAGGACCTTGCTCACAGGATCCCGCCTTTCGTCTCGCCGCTGTCGATCTCGGTCTTGGTCTCGGTCTCGGTCTCGTTGAGCAGGCACGCCGCCTCGTGCCCTGCCTTCGGCCCTACGGGCAGCAGGGCCGGCAGCCGTTCCTCGCACCCCTTCATCCGCTGTGCGCAGCGCGGGTGGAAGGGGCAGCCGACCGGTGGGCGGCGCAGGTCGGGCGGGGTCCCGGGGATGCCGCGCAGGGTGCGCAGCGGGGCGTGCAACGGCGGGAAGGAGTCGCGCAGTCCTTGGGTGTACGGGTGTTTCGGGGCGCTGTAGAGGGCCGCCGCCTCACCCACCTCGACGATGCGGCCGGCGTACATGATGGCGATACGGTCCGCCAGTTCGAGCAACAGCGACAGGTCGTGGGTGACGAAGACGACGGCAAAGCCCAACTCGCGCCGCAACCTGAGCACTTGAGCGAGGATCTGGCGCTGCATCACGACGTCGACCGCGGTTGTCGGCTCGTCCATCACCACCAGCTCGGGCCCGCAGGCCAGGGCCAGGGCGATGGCGGCGCGCTGGCGCATACCGCCGGACAGCTGGTGCGGGTAGTCGCGGACGCGGTCGGCGGAGATGCCGACCAGGGCGAGCAGTTCGGCGGCCCGCGCCCAGGCGTCCCGCTTGCTCAGCGAGCGGTCGCGGGCCCGCAGGACGTCGGCGAACTGGGCACCGATCCGCATCACCGGGTTCAGCGCGTCCATGGCGGACTGCAGCACGATGGACAGCGCGGTCCACCGGTAGCGGCGCATCCGCTTGCCGTCGAGCGCGACGAGATCGACGGGCGGGGCACCGTCGCGGCCATGGAAGAGGATCTCTCCCGCGGTGGTGACGGCGGGCGGGCGCTGGAGCCGGGTCAGGGCGGTGATCAGCGTCGACTTCCCGGAGCCCGACTCCCCGGCCACGCCGAGGATCTCGCCCCGGCTCAGGGTGAAGGAGATGTCGGAGCAGGCGCGAACGGGTACGCCACCGGTGGCGTACTGAACGGTCAGGCCACGTACCTCAAGGACAGCCTGTCCGGCGGAGGTCTTGGACGGCATGTGCTGCTCGGCCTGTACGGTCATCGGGATCCACCTCCGGTCGGAACGGTCGTCGGGCGCGGCGGCACAGGGCACCTGACCATCACGCCCCACCGCCTGTTCGCGCGAGCCGCTTCGCGCGCCGCACCGAGACGGGGCGGGCAACTCGCAGTTTGGGGTTGGCGATCTCGTCGACGCCGAAGTTGACCAGGGCACAGGCCGTACCGATCAGGGCGATGCACAGGCCGGGCGGTACGAACCACCACCACAGGCCGCGCAGCACGGCGCTCTGCTGCTGCGCCGACTGGATCATCGTTCCCCAGCTGATCGCCGATGAGTCGGAGATGCCCAGGAAGGCGAGTCCCGCCTCGGCCATCACCGCGCCGATCATCGCGTGCAGGAACATCGAGGCGATGAGGCCGGTGAGATGGGGCAGCACTTCGGCGAAGACCAGCCTGCGGCCCCGCTCGCCGAGCATCCGCATGGCGCGTACGAAGTCACGGTTGGCGATGCTGAGCGCCTGGGCGCGCAGCGTACGGGCGCCGCCGGACCAGCCGAAGAAGCCGATGATCAGGGCGATGGTGGTGATTCCCGTGCCCTCCAGATAGCCGGCGACGATGAGGATCAGAGGCAACACGGGCAGGACGAGGAACAGGTTCGTCAGGAAGTTCAGGGCGGCGTCGACCTTGCCGCCGTAGTACCCGGCCGGTACTCCGATCAGGATCGCCATCGCCGTGCCGACCACCGCGCCGAGGAGCCCGACGTACATCGACCCGCGGGCCCCGGCGACGACCTGGGCGAGGACGTCCTGCCCGAACTGGTTGGTCCCCAGGAGGTGGGCGGCGCCGGGTGGCTGGGCGATGACGCTGGTGTCGTTCTCGCGCGGGTCGAGGCCCAGCAGGGTGCCCACCAGCCAGGGCCCGAACACGGCGAGCAGACAGAAGAAGGCCAGGATACCGAGGCCGACGCGGACCTTCCAGCTGGTGAGGAATGCGGTGTTCAACTCCCGTCACCCTCCTTCTCTGATGCGCGGGTCGAGCAGGGCGTACACCGAGTCGGCCAGCAGGTTGGCCAGCAGAACGGTCAGCATGATGAGGAAGAAGACCCCTTGCATGACCGGGTAGTCGCGCTGCTGGAGCGAGGTGAAGAGCAGATAGCCGACACCCGGGTAGTTGAAGACGACCTCGGTGAGCAGGGCGCCACCGACGACGTGACCGAGGGCGAGAGCGAAGCCGGTGAAGTTCGGCAGGACGGCGTTGCGGGCCGCGTAGCGGAGCATCACCCTGCGGTTGGACAGGCCCTTGGCCTGGGCGAGAAGAACGTAGTCCTCGCGCACGGTGGTAACCGTCATGTTGCGCATGCCGAGCAGCCAGCCGCCGAAGGCCGAGAAGACGATGGTGGCGGCGGGCAGCGCACCGTAGTGCAACACGCTGAGCAGGAACGACGGGGAGAAGTTGATCGGCAGGTCGGCGTCGTATCCGCCGGACAGCGGGAACCAGCCCAGCTGGAAGCCGAAC
Organism: Streptomyces sp. NPDC058665; assembly: GCF_042714995.1. Taxonomy (NCBI): domain Bacteria; kingdom Bacillati; phylum Actinomycetota; class Actinomycetes; order Kitasatosporales; family Streptomycetaceae; genus Streptomyces; species Streptomyces sp. NPDC058665. The sequence continues at coordinate 80,320 of NZ_JBHXRX010000023.1, read as the reverse complement.
AGCCACAGTCCGATGAGCGCCATCCAGAAGTAGGGGATGGCCGAGACGAACGTGGTGAGGGGGCTGACCACGGTGTCGAAGCGGCTGCCCGCCTTCCAGCCCGCGGCGGCGCCGATGCCGGTGCCGAGGACGAACGCGATCACGGTGGTCGATCCGACCAGAAGCATGGTCCAGGGCAGCCCCTGCCACAGCAGGTCGCTCACCGGCGTGGGGAAGTTGCTGACCGAGACACCGAGATCGAAGTGCGCCAACTGGCCCAGGTAGTCGATGTATTGGCGGCCGAGATTGGTGTCCGGTTCGCCGAAGACCTTCTGGATCGATTCCAGGGCGCTCGGCGACAGCTGCTGGCCGCTGACCCGCTGGAGCTTGTCGACGATGCCGGCGGACGGGTCGCCCGGCATGAGCCGCGGCAGGAAGAAGTTCAGGGTGATCGCCGACCATGCGGCGGCCAGGTAGAAGCCGAGCCGGCGGGCCAGGAACCGCCAGCGGCGGGGAACTCTTGCTGAGCGCGCGGCAGGCGCGGCGGAAACGGCCGCCGCAGTCACTTGGCGGCCTGCTTCAGGTCCATCAAGGTAAGTGTGGCGTCGGGGCCGAGGCCCGGGAACGGCACGTGGGAGAAGCGCTCGGGCGTGGGCCAGCCTTCCCAGTGCGAGGCGTTGATGGCTATGAACCAGTAGCTGTTGTAGATGGGGCTGTACGGCACCTGGTCCGCGACGATCCTCTGGAGTTCCTCCCCGGCGCTCTTCGTCACCGCGGGTTCGTTCGACCCCAGCAGCTTTCCGAGCGAGGTGTCGGTGGCCTGGTCCTTCCACCGCCCGAAGTTGGTGGCTGCCTTCTCACCCAGCGGGCGGTGGGCCCGGCTGCTCAGCCCGCTGTAGACGCCGGCGACGCCGCCGCCGGTCGTGAAGTTGATGGTGAGGTCGAAGTCGCCGGCCTGCTGCTGCTCGTACAGGTTGGCACTGGGGGCACCGACCTGTTTCACCGTGATTCCGAGATGCTTCTGCCAGCTGCGGATCATGATGTTGGCATACGGGTCCCACCCGTAGTCCTGGTTGAACGAGAGCCTCGGAGCGTAGGACTTGCCGTCCTTGACCAGCTTGCCGCCCCGCACCTTGAAGCCGCTCAGCGCCAGCTCCTTCTGCGCCCCGGCGGCGTCCACCGCCTGCACCTTGTTCCGGTACTCGGGCAGGATCACATCGGCGAAGACCTCATCGACCAGTCCCGTGGGTCCCGCCTCCGTGCCGGGACGCTCCAGCATGGTGACGATGTCCTTGCGCGGAATGGTCATCGCGAGCGCCCGCCGCAGATGGACGTTGTCGAAGGGAGCCTTGGCGGTGTTGAAGAAGAGAGCGTAGGTCCCGCCGGTCGCGTACTTCTGATACAGGTGATGCTTGGGGTTCTTCGCCTCGTACTCCTTCTCGGCGCCGTTCCAGGCGATGAGCGCCCAGTCCACCTCGCCGCGCAGCAGCTGGGCCCGCACGGCGTCGCTACTGGTCGGGACGACTTTGAGTTCCTTCAAGGCGAACTTCCCGCCCCAGTAGTCGTCCCTGGCGCGGAGGGTCACCTGCTGAGCCGCGAACCGCTCCAGGGTGAAGGGGCCGGTGCCCACCGGGTCGGGATTGGACCAGCTCTTGAGGTCCTTCCCCGCCCAGATGTGCTTGGGCACGACCGGAACCATGATCGAGGCCAGCTGACCCAGTTCGCTGAAGGCGGGCTGCTTCCAGTGGAGAGTGAGGGTCGTGGCGTCCTTCTTGACCACGCGCTCGTAGGTGGTGCCACCGGTGTTGAACGAGGGGTCCTCCAGTGGGATACCCAGCGAGAACACCACGTCGTCGGCGGTCATCGGCTTGCCGTCCGAGAACGTCACATCGTCGCGCAGTGTCACCGTGAGCGTGGTGCCGGCCTCGTCGAACTCCAGGCTACTGGCCAGCCACGGCTTGACCTTCGCACCGTCGCTGTAGTCGATCCGGGCCAGCGGCTCGTAGATCATCTCGCTGTTGGGCGACTTCTGTGTGGCGGGGCCGAACATGTTGTAGTTGCGGACGAACGTCGTCCCTCCGTCGGTCTTGCCGAACACGAGTGACTTCGCCGATGTGCCGCCCGCCCCTGACCCGCCCGTGCCGGCCGTGCAGGCAGTCGCCCCGAGGGGAATCGTGACGGCCGCGGCGGTGGTGCGCGCTAGGAAGACTCTTCTCGTGGGCATGGCTGACTCCTGGCTGATCGTTAGGGCGGGGCTGCGCACAGAGAGTTGCTCATACGTATGAGCATGACGGAAGAAGGCTCCGGGGCACTTGCTTCTACGTATGACCAGGGAACGTACGGACGTTGCGGGAGAGCGTCAAGGGTGTGACGGGAATGTTTTCCGGCCGTTGACAGCCTGGTGCGGCCAGCCTAAGTTGAGCGCGCTCACGGTGCATCAACTGCCGCCTCCAGCACCTGCCTTGGTCACCGCGACGGGCCGTCGTGCATAGCGCGCTCCGCCCGTCGGCGTCCAGTCGTCGCTCCCGCACACTCTCGTGGACCAGCCGCCCGTTGCTCGGGCCGCCGGCGGATGGGTACTGCGCCGCCCCGTCGATCCCGCACTTCGCCGCTCATAGCTCAGGAGCTTCCCCATGCCGCGATCCGACCGGCCGCACCTCGCATGGAACCGAATCCCGCGCCCCGCCTTCGGCGCCGACTACAACCCGGAGCAATGGTCCAGGGCGACGTGGAAGGACGATGTCCGCCTCATGGGCGAGGCCAACGTCAACCTGGTGACCCTCGGTGTCTTCGCCTGGTCTTGGATCGAACCCGCGCCGGACGCCTTCGACTTCTCCGGCCTGGACGAGGTCATCGCCCTTCTCCACGAGTCGGGCATCGCCGTCGACCTGGCCACGCCGACCGCCGCACCGCCGCTCTGGTTCTCCCACGCACACCCCGAATCACTGCCGGTGACCGCCGACGGGCGAACGCTCGCGCCCGGCTCCCGGCAGGCGTACTGTCCCTCGTCCCCCGCCTACAGGGAGCGCGCGGCCGTGATCACCCGCCGGTTCGCCGAGCGTTACGGCGACCACCCGGCCGTGGTGATGTGGCACATCAACAACGAGTACGCCAACGGGAACCCGCACTGCTGGTGCGACATCTCCGCCGAGGCCTTCCGCTCCTGGCTGCGCACTACGTACGGAGACGGCCTCGACGCTCTCAACGACCGCTGGGGCACTGCCGTTTGGGGCATGCGCTACAGCGACTGGGCACAGGTCACTCCGCCGCGGCCCAGCACCAGCAGCCTCTCGCCGGGACTGTGGCTCGACTTCCTTCGCTTCAGCGACGCCGCGCATCTGGCCTGCTTCCGCGCCGAGCGCGACATCGTGCGCGCCCACTCCCCCGGCCGCCCGGTCACCACCAACTTCATGGCGAGCTCCCTTCGTTGGAGCGACTACTGGCGCTGGGCACGTGAGGTCGACATCGTCTCGAACGACCACTATCTCTCTTCCGAGGATCCGGACCGCGCCGCCGACCTCGCCTTCGCCGCGGACCTCACCCGCGGTCTCGCGGCCGGGCAGCCCTGGGTGCTCATGGAGCACTCCACATCCGCCGTGCAGTGGCAGCCCCGCAACATCGCCAAAACCCCGGGGGAGATGGCCCGCAACACGCTCACCCACCTCGCCCGCGGCGCGGACGCCGCCCTGTTCTTCCAGTGGCGCCAGTCCGTGTACGGACCGGAGAAGTGGCATTCGGCCATGCTTCCCCACGGCGGTGAGGACACCCGCGTCTGGCGGGAGACCAAGGCGCTCGGCGCCACTGTGGCCGCCCTCGCCGACATCGCCGGCAGCACGTGTGCGCCGGCCGACATCGCCCTGCTCCTCGACTACGAAGCCATGTGGGCCCTCCAACTGCCCCACCGGCCCAGCGGCGACATGACGTACACCGGCGTTCTCCGCGACTGGTACCGCGCCCTGTGGGAACTCGGGCTCTCCTGCGACCTGGTGTCCGGCCCCGGGGAACCCGGAGAACAGCGCCTGCTGCTGGTGCCCTCGCTCTACGCCCTGTCGTCCGGTACGGCCAGGGCGCTGGAGGACTACGCGGCCCGCGGCGGCCATCTGGTCGTCGGCCCGTTCAGCGGAGTGGCCGATCCGCACGACCGCGTCCACCCCGGCCCGTATCCGGGCGAGTTGCGTGACCTGCTCGGCCTGCGGGTGGACGAGTACCTGCCGCTCACGGCCGGAGCGTCCGTCGGTCTGGACGACGGCTCGATCGGCCTGCTGTGGGCTGAGCGTGTGCTGCCCGATCCGGATACGGAGGTGGAGAGCCGGTTCGCCGACGGACCCGCGCGGGGCGGCCCGGCCGTCCTTCGCCACGGCACCACCCGCTACCTGGCCACCCGCCCTGACCACGCCTCCCTCCTGCGGCTCCTTCCCCGGTGGGCCGCGCAGGCGGGCTGCGCGACTCCGGTCCCGGGCGCCGGTCATGGAGTGGAAGTCACCCGCCGCGGCACCCCCGACGGCAGGTCCTGGCTCTTCGTCGTGAACCACACCGATCACCCGGCGCGGGTGGCTACGACAGGAATCGATCTCCTGTCAGCCACCCGCTCGCCGGGCGTTCTCACCGTCGCGGCGGGCGAAGTCGCCGTGGTGGCGGAGAACCCCCGGTGACGTCGCGCGCTTCTTCCCATCCATCGAAAAGAGAGGTGGCCCATGAAGGTCCGTCTGCTGGTAGCCATAGGTGCGCTCATCCTGGGAGCCGTTCCAGGCACGGCTGTTGCCGCGACCGATCCGGTTTCCGCAGGTGCGGCGGCAGGAGATCCCATGGCCGCGCAGCCCGTGCTGCTCAACCAGAGCGGCTTCGGTCTCGGCGAGTCCAAGCGGTTCACCGCGCCACGGGCGGAGGACGGTGCCAGGTTCACGGTCACCGATGCATCCGGTGCCGTCAGGCACCGAGGAAAGATCAAGAACGGCATAGGCGATCTCACCGCGTTCGACCCACGCGACACGGGTGACTTCGTCGTCATCGTCACGGGGAAAGCCGGCGTGGGCACATCCGTACCCTTCGGCATCGGCGCGTACTGGACCGAGCGGGTTTCCTATCGGCGCGCGATCGAATTCATGTCGGGCAGTCGGTGCTACTTCGGCGACTACACGCGCAAGGAAGCCGACCCGGTCAGCGATGAGTACGGGCCGCGTGAGTGCATGAAGGGGGTGGCCTGGCGCGACGCGTCGCAGTACTCCAAAGAGATCCAGACACTCGTCGACCTGTATTCGGCGAACCCCGGCGCGTTCGACCGGATCCACGTGGACAGCGCTGTCTACAAGGGGCTTCCGGTGACCCTGCCGGAAGGCACACCCGAGATCGTGCGTCTTATTCACTGGGGCGTCGAGGTGCTTCTGGAGGAGGACGTGAACGACCCTCAACTCAAGGAGCAGCTCGCCGCTTTCGTCTATGCCTATCCTCGGCTGGAGAAATACATCCCCGTCTCGGTGTACGAGCGTGCCACCGCCCATCTCTTCGCCACCTGGGACAACCCTGCCCGCGATCGGTACTCCTGGCAGGCGCTCACACCTCACACCGGGAATCTGCTCCAGGTCTATACGCAGGTGGGAACGGGCAAAGGAGAGCTCGCACCGGGGCACTCGGTGTGGCCGAACCTGATGATGTACGAGGTGGCGAAGCGTGAGGGCCGCGACGACGCCGGCCGTTATCTCGAAGCCGCCCAGAAGCAGGCATCCTGGCTGGTCGACGAGCTGGATGTCACGGATCCGCGCGTCACCAAGGGGCAGCGGCAGAGCGAGCACGTACTGATCACGGGACTGGTGCAGTTCGCCGAGACGTATCCGGACCAGGCTCCCGAGGGCATCACCCGGTTCGTGCGGGACTGGGCCCGGATCGCCGTCGAACGCTCGGACAATCTCTGGGACTTCCGCCGCTACTCCGACGACCGCTGGACCATACCCGCCTTCACCGGCGGCGGTGCCGACGATCCCAACGAGGTGGGAAACGTGGCCGGTTTCTCCGCGCCCGCACTCGCGGCGGCACGCCTTCTGGGAGACGACCCGCTGGCCGGCCGACTCCGTGAGGTCGCCACGGCACAGGTCGACAATCTCTTCGGCCGCAACCCGGCGGGGCGCCACGCTTCCTACGACGCGCCCAGCGAGAAGGACGGATTCGAGGGCGTGGAACGCGGGTGGTACTCCGAATACTACGGCGGAGCAGGGTTGTTGGAGGGCGAGCGGGGCGTGCTCGACGGCAGCCCGAAGAACGGGCTCTACCCCTTCGACCCCGAGATCGGCGATATCGGGCACACCGAAGGATGGGTCGCCTTCAACACCGCCTGGAACGAGTCACTGGCATGGCGAGCGGCTGACCAGACTCACCTGAAGGTGATCGCCCGCGACCGCGCTCCGGCGAAGGTCGTGAAGGCTGATGAGACGGTCCGGGTGGAGCTGGCCGCACCGCTGAACCTGGACGCCGAGGCCCTCGGCGAGGGCACGGTCGAGGTACGCGTGGGCGACCGGAGCGCGAAACCGTTGACCGTCACGCAGACGGGGAAGAACTCGAAGACGTTCAGCGCGACCCTCCATGTGGCGGCGCTGCGCGCGAAGCCCCGCGAAACGATCAACGTGACGTACGGCCATGCCCCCTTCGCGGTGTCGTACTCCTTCACCGTGGCCGGGCGGGACCGGGCGCCCGCCGGCTGACGGACGGAGGCCCTGCCGCGTCTGGCAGGGCCTCCTGGGCGTGGTGCTCGTTACGGGGGACGGGCCGCGGCTCTGCCGTCGTGAGCTGCGCCGCCGCGTCGTTCAGCAGGGTGTCCAGGACGACCGGGTAGGCGCTGTGTGTCATGCGGCCGGCCAGCAGTCGCGCGGTGGTGGCGATATGGGGGTGGGTGTCGGCGGGAAGCCGGGCGTACGTCGAACTCCACATCTCCTCGTCCCTCTCGCGGGCCTCGTCGGTGAGGGCCAGCGATCCCGCGTCCAGGGCGGCGAAGGCCAGACTTGAGTCGATGAAGGCGTGGTAGACGCGGACTGCCGTGGCGTCGGGGAAACCCGCGCCGCGCAGGATGCCGAGGATCGCCTCGTCCACCGCGATCTCCCGGGGCCGGCCGGTGACCCGGCTGGCGGTCAGTACGGCGGCCTGCGGATGCGCGAGATAGGAGGAGTGGATCGCGAGCCCGAGGGCGCGCAGGTCGGCCTGCCAGTGACCCGTGGCCGTCCAGTTGTCCAGCGCCCGTCCCATGAGTTCCTCGCCGATGGCGCGGGTCAGATCGTCCATACCCGCGAAGTACCGATAGAGGGTGCTCGGGTCGGCGCCGAGGGCGGTGCCCAGCCGGCGGGCGGTCAGTCCCGTACCGCCGTGCTCTCTGAGCACCCGCAGCGCGGTGTGCACGATCAGTGTCTCGGACAGTACAGAGCCCTGCCTGGTCGGACGGCGCCTGCGTCGCGCCTCTTCCGGCACCACCTGCTTCGGCATCGCGCTCTCCTCTGTTCCCCGGCTGTCGCCCACGGTCTTATGCCAACACAGTTGACCCTAGCCGGTGCGGTCCCGTTGCATCGGGGTACCCGACAGGCGTCCGCCTGCGGGGACGAAGGGTGTGCGACATGCGTGTACTGCTCGTGGGCGCGGGCGGCGTCGGAACCGCCATCAGCCGGATCGCGGCCCGCCGGGACTTCCTGACCCACATGACCGTGGCCGACTACGACCTCTCCCGCGCCGAGAAGGCCGTCGCGGCGCTCGGGGAACGCGGGGACCGCTTCAGCGCACTGCGCCTGGACGCCTCCGACGAGGAAGCGGTGCGCCGGGCGCTCGCCGAGAACTCGTGTGACGTGCTGCTCAACGCCACCGATCCGCGGTTCGTCATGCCGCTGTTCCAGGCCGCCCTGGCAGCGGGCACGCACTACCTGGACATGGCGATGTCCCTGTCCTCACCGCACAGCACCCACCCTTACGAGCGCTGCGGTGTGAAGCTCGGCGACGGGCAGTTCGAGCTGGCCGGCGAGTGGGAACGGTCGGGCCGCCTGGCTCTGGTCGGCATGGGCGTGGAGCCGGGTCTGTCGGACGTCTTCGCACGGTACGCGGCCGACGAACTCTTCGACGAGATCGAGGAGATCGGCGTCCGGGACGGCGCCGATCTGACCGTCGACGGCTACGACTTCGCCCCGTCCTTCAGCATCTGGACCACCATCGAGGAATGCCTCAATCCGCCGGTGGTCTACGAGAAGGAGCGCGGCTGGTTCACCACGGCGCCGTTCAGCGAGCCGGAGGTCTTCGACTTTCCCGAGGGGATCGGCCCGGTGGAGTGCGTCAACGTGGAGCACGAGGAGGTGCTGCTGATCCCCCGCTGGGTCGAAGCACGCCGGGTGACGTTCAAGTACGGCCTCGGCGACGACTTCATCGCCAAGCTCAAGGTGCTCCATGAACTGGGCCTGGACTCAACCGCCGAGGTCACGGTCCCCGGGCGGGGCGGTCCCGTCCAGGTCTCGCCCCGTGACGTGGTCGCCGCCTGTCTGCCCGACCCGGCCACACTCGGCGACCGTATGACCGGCAAGACCTGCGCGGGCACCTGGGTCAGGGGCGTCAAGGACGGTGCCGTGCGTGAGGTGTACCTGTACCACGTGGTCGACAACCAGTGGTCGATGCGCGAGTACGGCTCCCAGGCCGTGGTCTGGCAGACCGCGATCAATCCGGTCGTCGCCCTCGAACTGATCGCCGGCGGCGTATGGACCGGCAGCGGAGTCCTCGGCCCCGAGGCCCTGCCGCCCCGCCCGTTCCTCGACCTCCTCACCGCGTACGGCTCCCCGTGGGGCCTGCGCGAGGAGAACTGACGTCGCTCGGGGTCGATCGGGATCCGCGGGTCGCCGTTCCCCGAGCCTGGCTCACCGATCAACGTCCGGCGTCTGAGCGGGACTTGTCTTCGCTACAATCCCCAGCCGCTCGATCTGTTGGAGGTTGCTGTGACTGACCGTCTTGTGCACACGGTCGAAGTGCCGTTGGACGAGGGAGGCGAGGAGGTCATCCGGGTTCAGATCCGTGAGGTGGACGAGTCGGTGGTCCGGGTGGGCCGCGGCGGCTCGGTCGCCCGTGCCGGGCGATCGCTCGGCCAGATGCTGGACACCGTACGGCCGGTGGCGGAGAGCTTCGTCGGGAGGTTCCAGGAACTCGCCGTGCCGCCCGACGAGATGACCCTGGAGTTCGGGGTCTCGCTGTCCGCGGGGGCGGACGTCGTCATCGCGAGCACGGCGACCACGGCCAACTTCACGGTGAGTCTGAGCTGGAGCCGCCGTGACACCGGGGACTCAACTGGGGATGATCCTCAGGGAAGTTGACCGATCCGGACTGGGGGCACGATGTCGGAGACCGCGGACGGGGCGTCGCCGAGTCCGGACGAGGCCCTGGCCTCAGCGGTCGTCCGGGTCACGGGGCCCCACGGGGCGCTGAGCGGCGCGGGTTTCCTCATCGCCGAGGATCTGGTGCTGACCTGCGCCCACGTGGTGTCGGACGCGCTGGACCGGCCCCGTGACGAGACGGTGCCGACCGGGGCGGTGGTCAACGTCGAACTCCCGCTGGCCGAGCGTCGGGAGGGCGGCGGGCCCGAGGTGTGGCCGGCCGAGGTCGAGCAGTGGGTGCCGATCAGGGCCGGCCACGCGGGCGACATCGCGGTCCTGCGGCTTCGGGAGGCGATCCCCTCCGCCCGTCCCCTGCCGATGGCCGACGCCGCGAGCGTATGGGATCACGGGGCACGTGCGGTGGGGTTCACGGGTGGCGAGCCCGGGGAGACCTGGTTCCGCGGAAGGCTCAGCGGCGCCACCAGCGAGGGCTGGCTCCAGCTCTCCCGGGCGGACGGGCAGAGCGCACACGTCCGGCGCGGGTTCAGCGGCGGTCCGGTCTGGGACAACGAACTGGGCGCGGTCGTCGGTCTGCTCGTGGCCGCGCAACCGCAGCAGGACGCGCAGCAGGCGTACGTGCTGCGGACCAGGAGCGTGTTGCGGGAGGTTCCCTCACTCGCCGCCGTCGTGAATCCTCCCACGCCCTTCCGCGGTCTGGCACCCTTCCAGGAGCAGGACGCGGACGTGTACTTCGGACGTGACGGCGACATCGAGCGCGTGGTCACCGCGCTGCGCGGTGCCGACACCGCGGTCACCCTGTACGGCCCTTCGGGCTGCGGGAAGTCGTCACTGGCGCTGGCCGGGGTGGCTCCGCGGATGCGGCGGGCCGGGTACGAGGTGTTCGTGGTGAACGCCGGGCAGGTCTCGTCCCCGCGCTCCGCGCTCGCCACCGAACTCCACGAGGCCGTCCGTACCGGCCGGTTCGGGCCGGCCCGCGCGGAAAGCGTGGACCAGGTGGAGGCCTGGCTCACGGACAAAGGGCTCACCGACACGCTCCACCGGCTCCGCGGCACGGCCGCCGGCAAGCCGCTGATCATCCTCGATCAGGCCGAGGCGCTCCTGGACCGCACGGACGCCGAACTCGGCGAACTCGTGGAACTGCTCTTCCCCGACCGCCCGCCCACCACCTCGGCACGGGTACTCCTCACCCTCCGCGCGGACTTCATGAACGCCGCCCTCGAACACCCGCGCCTGGGACCCGTCCTGCGCGGTGGCGCAACGCTGCCGCTCACGCCGATGTCCCGCGACCAGCTGCGAGAGGTGATCACCAAGCCGGTCGAGACGGTACCGGCGGTGGAGTACGATCCGGGGCTCGCCGGGCGCGTACTGGACGACACGGGCGGCGAACCGGGCGTCCTCCCTCTGCTCGGCTTCGTCCTGGAACAGCTGTGGGAGCACCGGGCGGCGGGGCGTCTTCTGGCCACGACGTACGAGGACATCGGCGGGGTGTCCGGTGCGCTGCGCCGCCACGCCGAGCGGGCGTGGCAGCAGTGCGTCCCGTCCGGGGGCGAGGCTGAAGCCCTGGCGCTGCTGACCGGGCTGGTACGGGTGCTGCCGGGTGGTGAGGCTCCACTGCGGCGCCGGCTGACCCGCGACGAGGCCGGGGAGGGGCGCTGGCGCCTGGCCCAGGCGCTGGCCGGGCAGCGCCTGCTGGTCCTCCACGGGGGCGAAGGAAGCCCGGAGAGCGCCGAGTTGGCGCATGAGGCGCTGATCACCGCGTGGCCGACGCTGGCCGATCTGGTCCGTGCCGACGCCGACTTCCTCGCCGCCCGCGCGGAGGTGCAGCACGACCTGGAGCGGTGGCTGAAGGCGGACAGCCCGGTGGATCTGCTGCCCGGCACCCTTCAACTCGCCGTCTTGAAGGCGAGGTTGCGGAGCCGTGAGGCGGACCTGACGGAGGAACAACGGGATTTCCTCGCGCTGGCCCGCCGGCGCCGCCAGGCACGGCGCGCCCGGGTGCGTGCGGGGTGGATCGCGGTGGGGTTGGCCCTCGCGCTGATCGCCGGGCTCGGTACATTCCTCGCGCAGGAGTCCCGGGTGAGCGCGAAGCGGGCGGCGGACGGCCGGTCGAGGTCTCTGGCGATCCAGTCGGACGAGCTGACGGACAGCAACCCCGCTCAGGCGGGCCTGGCAGCTCTCGCGGCGTACGACACCGCACCCACGCAGGAGGCCCGCAGCGCGCTGATGCGGCGCTACGCGGAGCTGAAGGGCGCGGCGTGGGTGCTGGCGGGGGCTCAGGGAAAGATGGTGGAGGCGGACGTCAGCGACGAGGGAACGGTGGCCCTCGTGACGAGCGTGACGGGCCGCGCGACACTGTTCGTCCGTACGGCGGACGGCAGCGTCCGGCATACACAGCTCCGTTTCGTGGACGACGTCCTGTCCCCTGTGGTCAGCTCCGACGGCAGCCGGATCGCCTACGTGCGCGGTGAGGACGGCGTGGTGGTCTGGCACGACGTGACACCCACGGGAAAGCGACTGGCGGGACCGATGCGCACCCTCCGAGGCGCCCTCCTGGGGCCCGACTCGCTACCTGACGTGGACCGCCGTAACACCATGGACTTCTCCCCGGACTCCCATTTCCTGGTCGGCGCGTCCGTGTCGGCACGGCCCTTGCGAGTGTGGGACCTGGCGACCGGGCGGCCTCGTGAACTGCCCAAGCGATTCGGTGGCTTGGACAGCGTGTGGTTCGGGCCCGACGAGAACACGGTTGTGGCCAAACGACTCCTTCCCCGCCCCTCGCTGGTGAAGGTCGACATCGCTACGGGCGCCGTACGCGAGTTGTCGCGTGGAGCCGCGGTCGCGGTTTCGGGGAACGCCGGCGTGGCGGTTTCCTGCACGGGTCCGGAGACACGGTTTCGCGTTGTTCGTGTATCGGACGGACAGGTGCTGAGGACCGTCGACATGGACAAATACAAGTACGACTGCACCCTTTCCGACATCGCCGTCGACGGCACCGGTGACTACTTCGCGGTCGTGAACAACTCCTCCAACCACTGGGACCTTGTCGGTACTCACCCCGGTATCGCGCCGCGGACGTATTTCCTCGGCCCCGATCCGCTGAGTTACTCCAACCGCGTCGAGTACTCCGCGACCGTCGACGCTCCCCCCTTCCTTGTCGGGACTCCTCACACACCCACCTTGGTGACCAACGAGGGAAACGCGCTCAAAGGGTGGGCGCGAACGCTGTACAACGACAGCACGGACCCGGAGCCGCAGTTGCTCGGCGACGGCAGCAGGATGGTCATCAGGGCAAGAAAGGAAGACGCCGGTCTGCTGCGGGTCATGGAGACGGAAGGCGAAGGGGGGATTCTCTCCGAGGTCACGTCCGCCCCCGCTCAGGAACCGTACGTGCCCCTCGAAGTGAACGGGCCCGGGACGCTGGTGGCGGACGTCCTGGAAAGGCATCGGGTCGTGGTCCGTGCGCTCCCTTCGCTGCGTCGGGTGGCGGAGTTTCGCACCGCGAAGCCCCCCGCTCTGGAATCCAGGAAACGGCCGGCGGTCTTTCTCGGCTTCCATGGCGACGACCGGATCGTCACGACGTCCGGTTCTGTCGTGGAGAGCTGGGACGCCCGCAGCGGTCGGCGTCTGTCGCGGCCCGTTGATCTGCGCGACATACGCCTGACCAAGAAGGACCGGCCCGCCTTCACCGTACGAGACCATCCCAAGCCGGGGTTCGTGAGCGTAACGGTGGCCGGTGAGTCGTACATGCACGCCGTCGACCTGCGCACGGGAAAACCCGAGGAAAAGCTCCGCGTGCGTCTCGCCGATGACCTTTTCTCGGCCTCCTTCCTGGCCGACCCGGAGTACGTGACCGTCCTGACCACTGCCCAGATGGCTGAGCTCTGGTCGGTCCCACCCGGGCGGCCGGCAAGGAGGGTGGCGGGCCCGTTCGGGCCGCTCACCGACCGCGAGTGGTCACAGGAGTGGTCGCTGCGCCCCACCGAGGGAGCCGGCTTCTTCCTCGCCTACAAGGGCTCGATCCACTTCCTCAAGGCGGACGAACCCGGCTACCAGGACATCTACCAATTCGGCGAAGAACAAGCTTTTCCGGCAGCGACCCGCGACGGCAAGGCGATCCTCCGCGACCCCGCGAACCTTGAGCCCCAGGACCTGCTCCGCCTCGACCCCGCCCTCTGGAGGCGCCACCTGTGCAAGGTCCTCGGCCGGGAGCTCACCCAGGACGAGCGCCGCGGACTCGCCCATGGCGTGCCCACGGACATCTGCCCGTCCTGACAGCCGAGCCCGGTCCTCGTCGGGCCGCCTCCCCGTCGGGCCGCCTGGGCGGAGACAGAACGCGCGGTCGCCCTCGCGCGTCCCGACTCTCCGGGACTCACCGCCTGCCCCGGGTCGTGCCGCGGGTCTGCGACGCTGACGAGGTCTTCAACCACCGCCTCTGAGCCAGGAGTACCCATGACGGACACCGCGCCGGGTCATCCCCGGCCGATCGCCCCGGTCGGCCATGTCGAGCCGGTCCCCCGGCGCATCCGCGCCTTCGTGGGAGGGCGTGCGGTGCTCGATACCGTACGGGCGCGGTACGTATGGGAATGGCCGGGCTACCCGCAGTACAGCATTCCGCTCGAAGACGTGGCCGAGGGCGCCCTCCTCGACGAGGACCACGTCCAACGGCTCACACCGGGCACGGCCCGGCGGCACGCGCTGGTGGCCGACGGTGTCTCGCGGCCCGCCGCCGCGTGGGTGTGGGCCGACGACGCGCCCGGAGAGCTCGCGGGCACGGTCAGATTCGAGTGGGACGCGCTCGACGCGTGGTTCGAGGAGGACGAGGAGGTCTTCGTCCACCCGAGGAACCCCTACACCCGGGTGGACGCGCTCCGTTCGAGCCGGCCGGTGCGCGTTGAGCGGGACGGTGTGGTGCTGGCCGACGCGCCCTCGTCGGTGATGGTGTTCGAGACCGGCCTGCCGACCCGCTACTACCTCGACCGTACGCACGCCGACCTCACGCGCCTGGTGCCCTCCGACACGGTCACCGCCTGCCCGTACAAGGGCCGGACGAGCGCCTACTGGTCGGCCGACACCGGCACGGCCACCCACAAGGACCTGGCCTGGTCCTACGACTTCCCGACCCGCCAACTGGCGCCCATCGCCGGGCTCGTCTGCTTCTACAACGAGCGGGTCGACACGCACGTCGACGGGACACTGCTGCCTCGGGCCGCCCCGGCCGACCGGGCGGCCTTCGAAGCGGCGCGTACCCGAACGGATACGAAGTCGGCCACCTGATCGAGGAGTTGCCGGCCGGGGCTCAGCGCCGGCGGAACGTCAGCCCGAGACGGGGCAGTGCCCGGCAGCGCAGGAAGTAGGCGAGATGGGTGCGGGGCCACTGGGTGACATTGGCCCCTGAGGGTGCGTGGTAGTAGTTGTTGCATCCTGCCTCCATCGCCGACGCGTGGCGGTCGAACTGTCGGTCCAGCCACCGCACATAGCGCTCCAGCGCGCGCTCCCGGGTGTCCACCGCCTTCCATCCGCGGCGGCGGACCTTACGGATGGCACGGGCGGCCACGTCTGCCTGGCGTTCGAGCTGGGCGATGATGGAGAAGCCGCCGTTGGTGTTGGGGCCGTACAGGATGAAGAAGTTGGGGAAGCCGGGCACGGTCACCCCGAGGAACGCCCGGGGGCGGTCCCCCCACGCCTCCTGGATCTCCCTGCCGTCCGCGCCCGTGACGGTGAAGGACGAGAGGAAACGGGTGGGCTGGAACCCGGTGCTCAGTATGAGGACGTCCACTTCGTCTTCCTCGCCCCGGCTGTCCACCACGCCGGTGGCGGTGATCTCACGTACCGGGTGCGGCACCAGCGTCACATGGTCCCGGTTGAACGCCGGGTAGTAGGTCGAGGCGTAGATCGGCCGTTTGCACCCCCACGGGTAGTCCGGGGTGAGCGCGGCGCGGGTGGCGGGGTCCTGGACGGACGTCTCCAGATACCGCAGGCACAGTTCCCGCATCCGCTTCTGGGCCCGGCCGCCGGCGTCGTACGCGCGGAAGCGCCGCGTCGATTCGTGGAACAGCCGCAGCCGGTAGAGGCGCCGGTACAGCGGGCTGCGCCGGAACCGGGCGCGTTCCGCTTCCGTGAAGGCGCGTTCACCCTTGGGCTCCACCCAGCCGGGTTCGCGCTGGAAGACGTAGAGCCGTGCCGCGCTGTCCGCCACCGCCGGCACGATCTGGACGGCCGTCGATCCGGTGCCCACCACCGCGACGCGCCTGCCCGCCAGTTGGACTTTCTCGTCCCATCGCGCGGTGTGGAAGGAGTCTCCGGTGAAGCCGTCGAGACCGGGCCAGTCCGGGTAGCGGGGCACGTTGAGCAGTCCTACGGCGCTGATGACGAACTGGCACCGGTACCCGGCGCCCCGTGCGGTCCGCACCCGGTGCCGGCCGCTCTCCTCGTCCCAGGTCACCGACTCCACGCGGGTCCCCAGCCGGAGCCGCGCGCGGAGCCCGAAGCGGTCGAGGACCGTCTCGGCGTATCGCTGGAGCTCCGGCTGGGTGGCGTGGGTGCGGGGCCAGTCGTGGTCGGTGAAGGAGAAGGAGTAGGCGTGGGAGGGGATGTCGACCTCGCAGCCTGGATAGCGGTTGTCCCACCAGGTGCCTCCGGGGCCCTCGGACTGTTCGAGGATCACGAAATCCTCGACGCCGGCGCGTATCAGTCTGACGGCGGCGGCGATGCCGCCGAAGCCGCCGCCGATGATGACGACACCGGTGGACTCGGGCTCGGACGCGGACTGTTCGGCACCCATCAGGTCCGCTCCTCTGCCGGCGGGCGGATGGCGTACACGCTCAGTTGGAGGGCGATCAGGGTGTAGAAGCCCACCAGCGTGGTGACTTCGAACAGGCCCGGCGAACCGAGGACGCGGTCCGCCGCGACTGGGGAAGAGGCGGTGTTCCATCCCTGCGCTATTCCAAGGCGAACCAGGCGGAGGGTTCATTCTTCTCTGAATTCAGAGATTCCTGTACTGTCGTTCCATGCTGACCGTCGCCCCCGAGGTCGAGGTGCTGGCTAGGTTCGGCCGTGCGCTTGCCGACCCGATCCGCTGCCGCATTCTGCTCGCCCTGCGCAAGGCCCCTGCCTATCCCTCCGACCTCGCCGAGGAGCTCGGGATCTCCCGAACCCGCTTGTCGAATCACCTCGCGTGTCTGCGGGACTGCGGCCTGGCCGTCGCCGTCCCCGACGGCCGCCGTACTCGCTATGAACTCACCGATGAACGCCTCGGGCATGCGCTGGACGACCTTCGTGCCGCCGTGGTGGCCGTCGAGACCGACCGCACTTGCCCGGACGCCGACGAGAAGGGGTGCTGCTGATGACCGCGATATCCCTCGGCCCGTCGTCGGCCCGTCGCGACACTCTGGCCCGGCGAATACGGCTGCTGGTGGCCGCGACGATCACCTATAACGTGATCGAGGCAGCCGTCGCGCTGACCGCCGGAACGATCGCCTCGTCCACTGCCCTGATCGGCTTCGGGCTCGACTCGATCATCGAGGTGTCCTCCGCCGCCGCGGTCGCCTGGCAGTTCTCCGCCCGTGACCACGCGGTCCGCGAGGCCCGCGAGAAGACAACGCTGCGGATCATCGCCGTCTCCTTCTTCGCCCTCGCCGCGTATGTAGCCGTCGAGTCCGTCCGGGCCCTGGCCGGCAGCGGCGAGGCCAAGCACTCCATGGTCGGGATGGTGCTCGCCGCGCTCTCCCTGGCCGTGATGCCGTTCCTGTCCGCCGCCCAGCGCCGCGCGGGCCGCGAACTCGGCTCCGCCTCCGCAGTCGCGGACTCCAAGCAGACCTTGCTGTGCACGTACTTGTCCGCGGTCCTGCTCGTCGGCCTTCTCGCCAACAGCATCTTCGGCTGGTCCTGGGCCGACCCGATCGCCGCCCTCGTCATCGCGGCGATCGCGGTGAAGGAAGGGCACGACGCCTGGCAGGGCAAGGGCTGCTGCGCGGTGCCGGGCGTCCCGGCCGCCGACCCTGTGAGTGCCGAGAGCGACGGTTGCGGGTGCCGCCCGGGCTGCGACTGCTGCAGCTAGGGCGCGTATCGAGTCGTGATCACTCTGCGGGATTCGGCTTCGAGTCAGGACTTGTTTCAGCAGTTGCTCGGGAAACCGTGGTCTGGTGGCTCTAGCGAAGGATGCCGGGACCGCCACGCTGAACAGTGCCTCACCCGGGCGGGGCACCATCGATCGTTCGCCGTCGGCATGGTGTGTTCAGGCGTGCAGGCGGTCGAGTTCGTCGGCGCGGCGATGATCCTTCGGCCGTCCGATGGCCCGCCGCATTCGGATCAGGTCGTCAAGCGACGCGTAGCGGATCGTGAATCCGGAGGAGTCGTCGGTGCCTTGTGCTCGGGTCAGGCAGTCGGTGACATCAAAGTCGCCCCAGGGCAAGGCAGGCGTGCACAGATCCCCGGCGGCACCGGTCACCTGATATCCCACCTGGGCTCGGTCGAGGTCGGGTAGATCGGTGCAGCCAGCCGCGGCGAGGGCATCTCGCAAGGCTCGGGCCTGCGCAGGTGTGCCGTCCCACAGCAGGTCGAGGTCCCCGGTCAGCTCGGCGGATCCGTGCATGATGCCGGCGACCTGGCCGATGACCATCGCGTGCGAGCCGGCCTCGTGCAGGGCGCGCAGGAAGGGGATCGGGTCAAAACCGAGTGCCCCGTCTGTGGCGAACGTTCCGGTGAGGTCATCAGCGTCCTCCGGTCGGCACCCCGTGGCGGTACGGTCACGAGTGGCCTCTTCGATACGGCGGATGGCCTGACGAAGTCGCACTGCAGCATGCTCGTTCATGTGGCTCATCCAACATGATGACCAGCCCACCTTCGACCGGGTATCAGCCGGCCACGTGCGGCCAACACAGTCTTCGTGACACCTCGCTGGATCAAGGAGCGGTCCGCGTGAGGTCCTTGATCCAGATGATCGAGGCGCGAAGGTGGAGGCCGGCGAGGTAGCTCGCGGGTGTCTTGTCGTAGCGAGTGGCGAAACCTCGCCAGGCCTTCAGCTTGTTGATCAGGCGCTCAACGGTGTTGCGCTCTTTGTACAGGTCAGCGTCGTGGCTGACTGGCCGACCGCCCTTGTGGCCCTTCCTCTTCCGGTTGGCAGCCTGGTCCTTCTTCTCCGGGATGACAGCCTTGATCTGGCGTTTCCGCAGGTAGGCGCGATTGCCTCGGGACGCGTAGGCCTTGTCACCTGCGACCGCGTCGGGTCGGGTGCGAGGACGGCCGACGGGCCCCCGGACACGCACCTTCTCCAGCACGGGGATGAACTGCGGGCTGTCCGCGGCCTGTCCCGCGGTCAGGACGAACGACAGCGGGCGGCACCTGCGGTCGGCGGCGAGGTGAACCTTGCTCGTCAGCCCGCCCCGCGAGCGTCCCAGGAGGGCAGCTTTCAATCGGAGCTTTCGGCGACGCAGGACGCGTCGTCGTACCTCCCGCTCGGGATCCGCTTCGGCAGCCTGCCCGTTTCGCTCCTTGAGGCTGCCCCCTTTGACCTGACCTTCTCTTCCTCGGCAGCTGCTTCCTCAAGGACAGTGATCGCCACTGCCCACCCGTCTTGAACCGCCAGATCACGCCCTCGAACTGCTGTCGCAGCCGCTCGGGGTACGGGCCGTACTCACCGATCGGCAGGTACGGCTCGATGAACTCCCATTCTGCGTCTGCCAGTTGCATTTGAGTCACGCAAGAGGATCTATCGGGTCAGGCCTCGGACTGGGGGCGAATCTCGAAGATTGATCACGACTCGATACGCGCCCTAGGACTTCCGCGCCGGACATGCCCGCAGGCTCACGCCTGCGGGCCGTCGACGTCCTGGACGGCCGCCTCCAAGGCCTGCGCGGCTTCGAGGTATTCCGCCCAGCTGTTTTGGGCGTACTGAGCCCAGGCGTAGGCGGTGTTGGGGTGGATGCCGAAGAGGTCGCTGACCACGATCGGAGGGAGGTCGGTGATCGCTTCCATCAGGGCCGTGTTGCGGGCGCCGATGCCCGGCAGGCTGTGCAGCTTCATGTAGTGGTTGACGGTCTGAGGGCTGCGGGGGCGGCTTGGGGGCCGTCCCGGGAAGAGGAAGCCTGGTGTCCCGGTGTGCGACTGCTGGAGCACGGAGGTGCGGCAGGCGGGGCTCGTGATCTGTCGTTCGATGAGGACCGCGAGCCGGGGTGGGAGGAGGACGGGGTGCTTGCTGATCTCAGGTAGGCGTCGTCGCCGTCCCGGTGGAAGCGGTCGGTCGTGAGGTCGACGATCCGGGTGGTGGGGAGGGCGTAGAGGCAGGTCAGGGCACCGATGATGCGGGCTTCCAAGGGGAGGGTGTCGTCGTTGAGACAACGGCGGAGTTGTTGGTTGAGTTCGTCGGTGTCGAGGAAACGGGAGGGCAGGCCGTACTTCTTCGTCGAGATGGTGACCTTGCTGGTGAGGCGGCGAGCGACGGCCCAGCGGATGAACGGCTTGAGGTTTCGGCGCCGGGTGGGGTTGGTGGTCAGCCAGAGGTCGAGGTCTTCCTGGCTGAGGTTGGCGAGCGTGATCGAGTTGTCGTCGAGCCAGGTCATGAACGTGATTGCGGCGCGGATGTTTCGCCGGTCGCTTGATGCAGAAGCGAGGGTGTAGCGGCCCTTGTCAGCGCGGCGCCGGGCGGAGCGAAGGACGCCCCATTCGGCGAACGGGCGGACGATGCGGGCGTGATGAGGGGGAAGGTCGGCGAGTCTGGCTTTGAGCCAGAGCTGGGTGCGAGCGAAGTGCTCTGCCCGTGTGGGTAGGGCGCCTGCTGCGACGAGCAGTTCTCGGATGTAGAGGGTTCGCGAGTCCTGCGGCAGTTCGTCGAGGAGTTCGTGGGTGATCTCTTGTTGGCGTGCGGCGAGGCCGGCCAGCATGCGGGCTGCGTCGCTGCGGCGTATCCAGCCGAGGACAGACCAGGGGTGGTTGGCGGTGCTGAGTTGTTCTGCGAGGGGCTGGAGCTGGGGGTGGACAGTGCCGTCCTCGTTGCTGAGGAGCTGGCGGACCCGGTCCTTGGCAACGCAGTGTGCGCAGGCGCCGTCGGCGTAGATGGCGCCGGGGTTACCGCAGCGAGGGCAGGTGTAGTCGATCCCGGTGCCGGAGCACGGACCGCAGATGTTCTGTCCGTCTTCGGTTCGTCCGACGAGCGCGCGGAGGACTCCACACTGAGCGCACGGGGCAGGTTGGCGCCTTCGGCGCGTGTAGCACGTGGCGCAGAGCGGGCCAACGGGCCAGCGGACCTTGACCGGCCTGGTCTCGCCGCAGTCGGCGCAAGGCAGCCACGGTCGCTCGCGGCAGGAGGTGCAGTAGAACTCGCCCTCGCGGCGGGTGAATCCGTGCCGGACCTGGCCGCACTGTACGCAGGTCCGCTTCGGCCCGCGGTAGCAGTCTCCGCAGATCACGGGCTCGCCATCGGACTTGCGGGAGATCCTGATCGGCTTGATCTGCTGGCAGGCGTCACAGAGCGTGGGCGGGGAGAGGCGGCAGGGAGCGCAGACCGGGCCGTCGTCGGTGATGGCGTTCGCCGGCCGCAGTTCCCCGCAGTGGATGCACTCGTGTTTCGGCTTCGGGTAGCAGCGCAGGCAAAGGAACGTGCCGTCTTCGCGGCGGAGGGCGGGCGGGCGCTTGCGGCCGCAGTCGGCGCAGTCCTTCAGGAACAACGGGTCTGTGCGGTAACAGCGGCGGCAGACGGGCCCGTCCTCGCGCTTGGCGACGATGAGGCCGTTCTGGCCGCAGCGTGCGCAGGGCCGAAGCTCCGTCCGCGCGACGCACCAGTCGCAGCAGCGGCCTTCCTCGGTGATCCGGGGCAGGCGAAGGCCGGTGCGGTGGCAGCGTGCGCAGGCCAGCTGGGTGACGGCGTCGCCGTGCCCGGTGGCTTCGAGGTGCTGGAGGAGCCGGACCACATGGACAGGACAGTGTGGCGAGGGCTCGGTGAGGGCGTTCGGGTGCTCGGTGAAGTAGTCGTCCAGGGCCCGTGCCGGAGCGGGATTCCATGCCTTCGCTTTCTCCAACGCCGCCTGGGCGTCCTCGACTGTCAGCGCAGGGCCTGCCACCCGCTGAAGGTAGGCGATCATGCGAGCGCGGGCCTGAGCGAGCTCGCGCTGCCGGCGTATTGCGGCTGGTTTCACGATTGCCCTGGGCGGCGGATCACGGTGCGGCGGGGCTTGTCCGGCAGCGGGCCGGTGTCCCCGTCGGCGGTCTTGCGGAGCTGGACGTTGACGACTTCGGGCTTGATCAGGTCGTTAGGGGTGCACTGCAGGATGTCGCAGAGCGCAACGAGGGTGTCCATGCTCATGCGCTGCGGCGGCTGGGTCACCAGCCGGTAGACCTGCTCGCGCGACAGGGTGACACCGCGTTCCGCCAGCAAGGGGACCAGGTCGGAGGTCTGGAACATCTGACGCTCGGCCATCAGCTGCCGAAGCTGCCACTGGTAGCCCATCTTCTTGATCACGAGTTCACGTCCCAGTCGTCGCCCAGTCGGTTCTTCATGGATGCTGCCAGCAGCGTGTTGCGGTACTCGTCCGAGACCCCCATGTAAATGGCCGTGGTTGATGCGTGGGAGTGACCAACCTGTTCCTGGACGAAGCGGGCGGGATAGCCGAACTCGGTCAGATGTGTGATGTAGCTGTGCCGAAGGCAGTGCAGGTCGAGGTCCTCGTCGAGACCGGCGTCCTCGCGGGCCGTCACGAACGCCTCGTTGATCGACCGCGGCGACAGCCGCCCGACCCGTTCGGTCACCCAGAGCGCGGGGTGACGTCCGGGCGAGAAGTGCGGGCGGATCTCGGTCACCCACTCGTCCAGGACGTCGACCGCCCAGTCCATCTCCGGGACCATCAGCACCGTGCGGCGCTTGGGCGGTGCCCCCTTCGAGGCTTTGCCGAAGCGGACCATCATGGTGCCGTAGCGGCGGAACTGCGGAGCTTTGCGACTGCGCCGCAGGTCGACCAGATCGACCTTGGACGACTCGGTCCGACGGGTGCCGTACGCGTAGATGGTCTTGAGGGCGGCGGCGTCCCGCAAGGCGGTCAGGGCGCCCTTGCGACCCTGGCCCCGAACCTTGGCCGGCCGGGCGTCGGCGGCGTCGAAGAGGGCTTGGACCTCGTCGTAGTCCAGTGGACGCCGTCGCGGATCGCCTTCGTACTCGACCGTGTGCAGAACCGAGTTGCCCTCGTGGAAGACCTGCTGCGGGGCTTCGCCGAACCTCTCCAGGCAGATGTCGATCCAGCCGTAGCGGGTGTCGAGCAGGTACTCCTGGAACAGCTCGATCGTCACCTCGTACGTACGGGCCGTCGACAGTTGGATCGGATTCTTCCCGCTTCGCAGGTGAGCGATGAAGGCCTCACCCTCCGCGGGTGACCACTGCCAGGGATACAGGCCGGTGAACTCCTCCAGCCGCTCGATCATGCGCAGCCGCGGATCGATCGTCGACGACTTCAGGAACCGGGCCGACTGCTGCCGGGCCCAGCCCTCACTCATCGCGGTGAAGACGGCCGGAGCCGGGTCGATGTGTATGACGTTGCGGGCCAGCACAAGACGCGCCGAACCAGGAGCCTGAGTAACCACAACCGCTGTTGTATCAGATGCATCATTGTTGAGTCTGCCTGCTAGGGTGCAGGTCAGCGACCAGAGACCCTCTGGTCGCTGACGCGGCACCGCGCCAGCAGCCTGCATAAACGGCCGTGTCAGCGTCGCGAGGAGTGTTGCATCAGATGCAATTCATCCTGCTTCGCGTAGTCGGCGTCGTCCAGGCCGCCGGTCTCCAGCAGTTTCCTGGCCACCTCGACAGCGGTCCGTTCGCGGGTGTCGGTGGTCTCGGGCACTTGTCCCGCGCAGAGCGTCCCGGTCTCCGCCTCGTTCAGTCCCGCCCGGACGGCGGCCAGCCGGTGGGCGTACAGCTCGAAGGGGCTCGCGTGGTGCTGTGCCACGGTCAGGATGACGGCCTCCCGGCAGCGGGCCGGCAGGGTCATGTCGTAGCTGATCGCCGCTCCGAGCTTCTCCAGCCCCGCCCCGAGCCGGGGCTGGAGAAGCCATGCCCGGGTGGGCCCGTTCAGCAGCCCGCGGTCGTCGAGGAGCGGGAACGCCGGCGGGCGCTCGGCACGCCGTCCGAGTGCGATCTCGTCGTGCAGGCTGCGCTGTTCGGCGGTGGGCGGTCCCGGCAGCGCCACGTCGAGCCGGCTCATCGGGCCGGCTCCGGGTCGTCCGGCATCGGGTACTCGTCCGCGTTGAGCACCCAGCCCGGCATCAGGGAGAAGTCCCTGCGGGGCGGGGCGAAGAGGTCGATGAGGTGGTTGGTCTCCTTGCCCACGGCCTGGCTGGTGTGCACGACGGGCGGGGGTATCACCGTGAGGGACGGCGCGCCGCAGTGCTCGTGGTCGTCCTCCCGCCACTGCCCCAGGTCGGTGGTCCACGGCCAGCGCAGATGGTGGACGAACTCACCGTCGATGATCAGCGAGCACTGCTCGAAGTCGTCGTGGGAGTGGGGCGACATCTTGGTGGTGTCACGGGGGCCGGAGCGCGGCCGGGGGGCGTTCACCATGAAGGAGGAGCAGCGGAAGATACGGAACGGCGGGTTCTCCAGACCGGGGACGTCCAGCCGGTAGGTGCGGACGCGGTACCCGCCAACGGGCTCCGGCCAGGGGATCAGCGGTGCCACGTGGGGATGCGGCTGCTCGTACGAGTCGGCGTTGGCGGCTCTGGCGGCCAGTGCCTCGGACCGGGTGGTGGCGATCGTGACGGCCCGGCCGGTGCCGCGCAGGGTGAGGGTGGCGGGGCCCGGGGGCATGAAGGTGAGGGTGTGCCCGGAGACCTCCGTGCTCTCGCCGCCCGACTCGATCGTGGCGCCGACCGTGTCCTCGGGCAGGAGCAGGGCGTGCTCGTCGGGGCCGCCGGGGTGTTCGACGACGGTCTCGCCGGTGACCTGGGTGTAGCCGGTCACCAGATGCTGGCTGCGGGCGTACCAGGTGCGGGCGTTGTCGTCCCGGGTGGTCGGCGGCACTTCGTAGAACCGTACGTAGTCGGCCTCGGCGGCCTGTCGGGGGCTGTCGGTTCCGGTGCTCGGGCTTGCGGTCGGGGCGGTTCGCAGCGCCGACCGGGCGTCGCCGGGGTGGTAGACCATGAGTGTCCTCTCAGGACCGGGTTTCCGGGCGGTGTGTCTGGCTGCGGACCTGCCGGCAGAGCTGGACGGCGGCGTCGCCGAAGATGTGGGCGTCGTTGCTGACCATCACGTAGGAGAAGCCCTGTTCGGCGGCGCGGGCGGCGGCCGGGGCGTCCCGCACTGCGGTCCCGCAGGGAACACCGCGGGCGGCGGCCGATCGCAGGAGTTCGCCGGTGAGGCGCGCCAGGAGCGGATCGCCGGGGGGCAGTCCGCTGGAGAGCGTGAGGTCGCCGGTGCCGAGGAAGACCGCGTTCAGCCCGGGGGTGTCGAGAATGGCCTCGGCGTTCTCCAGTGCGGACAGGTCCTCCAACTGCGGGATGCGCAGGGTCTCCTCGTCCCCGCGCCGCAGGTAGTCGGCGGTGGTGTCCAGTCCCCAGGTCCCGGCACGGGAGGTGGTGCCGAGTCCCCGTGTCCCACGGGGTGGGAAGAGCATGGAACCGACCGCTTCGGCGGCCTGTTCGGCGCTGCTCACATGGGGGACGAGGATGCCGTCGACCCCCATGTCGAGGACCCGTTGTATATGACTGCCGCCGCGGTCGGGGACGCGTACGAGCACCCGCGTGCCGAGGCCGTGGGCGACGGTCGTCGTCCGGTAGGCGGCCTCCAGTGTCATCGGGCTGTGCTCCATGTCCACCACGACGAAGTCGTAGCCCGCGTGGGCCAGCAGTTCGACGGTCTCCAGGGCGGGGATCTTGATCCAGGTGCCGATCAGTGGCGGGCCGGCCGATTCGCCGAGTCTTTCGAGCATGCGCATGGACCGCGCTCCTTCGTGAGTGAGGGGCGGCTGCCTACCCGTCGCGACGACAGTGCGTTGCGCGATACGGGATGCGCATCCTGGTATGCAGAATGCAGTGAAGCTAGGATCCGTCGCGCTCCACTGTCAAGGGGTTGATATGCGCCAAAGAAACATTCTCGAAAACTGGCAGACGCATTGACAGCGAGGGACAGGGGCGCTTTAAAGTCCGCTGTACCGCATAGTCGAACATCGAAACCACAATGCGGAACAACTTCGAAGGAGACCTTGATGGCCTCTGCGCAGCGGGAGTCCTCCACCACCGGGATCGAGTCCTCCACCGGGGACATCCAGGTGATCGCGCGCGCCGTTCAGGTCCTCAGACTGCTCAGCGGGAGCGAGACCATCGACCTCGCCACCGCCGCGCAGGAACTGGGGGTCGGGAAGTCAACCGCCCATCGCTATCTGGCGTCCATGGAGAACCACGGACTGCTCCAGCGCCGCGATCGCACCTCGTACGAGTTCGGCGCCCTGCTGGCCGAGCTGGGGACCACTGCCCTCTCCCGGCTGGGGGTGATCGACCTCGCCCGCCCGATCATGGAAGAGATCAGCGTCCATGTGCGGCACACAGTAGTCCTGGGGATCTGGAACGGCCATGCCCCCGTCGTGGCCCAGGTCTGCGAGGACTCCGGCCGTACCGCCCACGTGTCGATCCGGGTGGGCAGTGTGCTGCGCCGTACCACGGCCCAGTCCGTGGTCTTCCGGGCCTTCCGCGACGAGTCCTTCCACCGCTTCCGGCCCGGCGCCCAACTGGCGGACGCCACCGAGGACGAGCTCGCGGAGGTGCGCCGTACCGGTATCGCAGTCCGCGCCAGCGTCGACGAGGGAGTACGGGCTGTGGCGACCCCGGTGCGGGACGCCAACGGACTGGTGGTGGCGACGCTCGCGGTGGTCGGGATCTCGCAGTTCGTTCCGGAGCGCAACGACAGTCCTGTCGCGAAGGCCCTGCTGACCGGCGCCGCGACGATCCAACGAGAGATGAGAAACCCGCTCGCACACGACGTGGCGACCGGCTAGTACCGGCGCGGTCCTCCGGCCCCGGCCGGCGGACCGCGCGGGATCCCCGTGACCACGGTCTGCTCCAACGGGTGTGGGACACAACGGTTGTCCCACACGAGAAAGGCTAGAGCCGCGTCAGGCAACGTTTGCCCTGTCGACGACGGCGCGTAAGCGCCGGTCGTCGGCGTGGCGGTTTCGCCAGATGATGTAGCGGCGGATCATGCTGCTCTGCTCCTTGTGGGTGGCGTGGTCGGTGCCGTCGAGGGTGAAGTAGCGCAGGGCGGTGAACTGGGCCTCGATACGGTTCATCCAGGAGCTGTTGGTCGGGGTGTAGGCGATCTCGGCGTTGTCGCGGCGGCCCAGTTGCCGACGCGCTGGCACTTCTTCGTGGTGAGGTGCGGGGAGAAGTTGTCGCAGACGATCGCGATCCGCACTGATGGCGGGTAGAGGCTGCGCAGGTAGCGGCAGAACTCCAGGAACTGAGTGCGCTTCTTGATCGGCTTGATGTGGCCGTAGATCTTGTCCTTGGCCAGGTCGTAGGCGGCGAAGAGGTGGCGTACTCCGTCGTAGCGGTTGCAGGTCGCCCGCCGTCTGCGGCGTGGTTCACGGTCGGGGTCTTTGTGCTTGCCGCTGCGTTCGGCCCACTGCTTCCCGGGGTGGGGCATCAGGTTGAGGGGTCCGAACTCGTCCATGCAGAAGATGACTTCGGGCTCGCCGTCCTCGGGTATGACCTCGCCGTCGGCGATCGCGTAGAGGTGCTCGACCCGTGCCTTCTTGGCCGCGTAGTCGGGGTCGCGGGAGGTCTTCCAGGTCTTCAGGCGTTGAAAGGAGACGCCTTCCTCGCGGAGCAGGATGCGCAGGCCCTCGTGGCTGATGTCGTCGACCACCCCCTCGGCAACCAGGAAGTCCGCCAGTTTGGTCAGGCTCCAGGTCGAGAACGGCAGGTCATGTTCGGTCGGCTTGGACTTGGCGATCTTCTTGATCTCACGCCGCTCGGGCTGCGTGAAGGTCTTCGGCCGACCGCCGGAGTACTTCGGATACAGGGAGGCAAAGCCGTCGGCGTTGAAGTTGTGGATCACATCCCGTACCCGGTCGTCGCTGGTGAACGACACCTCGGCGATGTCCGCCACCGGCATACCCTGCGCGGACAGCAGCACCATCTGGGCCCGCCGCCAGGTCACTACCGACCTGGTGCCCCTGCGGATGATCCGCAGCAGCCGCCGACCCTCGTCATCATCGATCTCGCGTACACGTACTCGTTCCGCCACCCGGACAGGATGACGATCATGCGCCGCCCGGCACAGCCACCCGGACTTCGCAGTTCGCCGGTCACCGCCACCCTCCACTACTCGGTGATACCGTATAGCGGTAGTCGGTAGTACCGAGTACCGATAGAGCTGAGGAGGACTCGCGATGGACGACCTGACGGAGATGCTGAAGGGCACGCTCGAAGGGTGCGTGCTCGAAATCATCGACAGTGAGGAAACCTACGGGTACGCCATCACCCGTCAGCTCAACGAGTTCGGCTTCGCCGACGTCACCGAGGGGACGGTGTACACGATCTTGCTGCGCTTGGAGCGGAACGGACTCGTCCAGGTGACAAAGCGACCGTCCGGGGTCGGTCCGCCGCGCAAGTTCTACGCGCTCAACGACGCCGGACGTGAGGAACTCGCGAAGTTCTGGGCGAAATGGCAGTACGTGTCATCACGCATCAACAAGCTCAAGGAGGGCGGGAGATGAACTTCTGGGCGACCATCACAGGCAGTGATCTCACCAGGGAATGGAAGTCGTTCGCAGCCCGGGCCGAGGCCCTGCCGGACGACTACCGAGCGGCGTGGGGACAGATCATCGCCCACCTCTTCCCTTATGGGGACTTCACCGGCCGCAATCTGATGCCGATCCTCGACTCGGCCCTGGGGCTGCTCGAAGTGGCAGCGGCGGACGGGCAGAGCGTCCACGAGGTGTTCGGCGACGACATCCGAGGCTTTTGCACGGCGCTGGCCGGTGGCGAAGGGGCTCGGACCTATCGCGACCGGTGGCGCGAACAGTTGAACAGGAACGTCGCAAGGAAACTGAGCCGGCTGGGAGGCTGACGTGGGCATCCAGGACATCATCGAAGGCAAGAAGCAGTGGCGGGCGCACATCGCTCGGGTCAAGGCGCTCCCGCCGGACTACCAGATCGTCTACAAGGAGATGCAGAAGTACCTGTTCAAGGTCGGACCGATCGACATGCTGGACGGGCCCCTGCTCCCCGGGATCGTCGACTTCTTCGAAGAGGGCGCCGCCTCGGACAAGGGAGTTCTGCAACTCATCGGCAACGACGTCGCCGCGTTCTGCGACGACCTGGTCAAGGACTCACAGACCTTCGCGGACGTCTACCAGGAGTCCATCAGAGGGGAACCCGGCACGGCCGAGCAGTAGCACCCGTCGCCTCATGCCTGTGGGCATAGCCCACAGACGCAGTTCGTTCACCTCGGAGCAGCGGGAACAAGCGCGGGCCGACCGGCCACCAGAAGCCGCCGCAGATCCTGTCCACCGAGGTGGTCGAGCCCGCCGGTGAAACCTGGCTCAGCCCCGCCAACACCAGCAACGCCCCCGGCGAGCAGGTCTCCGGCGACGGGCCGCTCGACACCGTTCCCCAAGACGACACGACTGACGCCAGCACGCCCCGCGAACTCCAGGGCAAAGGTTGCCGGATGCGGCACTAGATCATGAGGACACGCTATTTCCTCGCGCTGGTCACGGCGGGAACCCTGACACTCACGGCCTGCGGCTCCGGCAGTGGATCCGACGACGGCCGGACGCTGACCTGGGCCAGCACCGGAGGGCAGTTCCAGGAGGACGAGAAGACAGCCCTCCAAAAACCGTTCACCGCGGCAACCGACACCGCTTTCCAGAACGTCAGCCCCGCCGATCCCGCGCAGGTCCGCGCCATGGTGAAGTCGGGGCGGACCATCTGGGACCTGGCCAACATGAGCTGGATCTACGCGGGCGCCTACTGCGGCACGTTGTACGAGAAGCTCGACCATCCCGATCTCGACCGGGACCTCTTCCCCAAGGGCACCACCGGCGACTGCTTCGTCCCCACCTACCGGTTCGCCAATGTCTTCAGCTACAACGAGGACCTCTTCCCGGGCAAGAAGCCAAGCACGATCAAGGACTTCTTCGATACCAAGGGGTTCCCCGGCAAGCGCATCGTCTTCGACTACCCGAAGAACGGACTGCTGGAAGCCGCGCTGGTCAGCGATGGCGTCAAGCCCGATGAGCTCTACCCGCTCGACGTGGACCGCGCGTTCCGCAAGCTGGACACCATCAAGAGCCGGCTGATCTTCGCCCCGAGCTACGGGGCGGTCCAGCAGATGCTCGTCGACAAGCAGGCGAGCATGGTCATCACCGTCACCGCCCGCGCCATAGCCGCCGCCGACAGCGGGGCCAACCTGAAGGCGGTCTGGGACTTCAACACCACCGACATCGGTGCGCTCGTCATCCCCAAGGGCTCCCCCCGGAGCAAGCTGGCGCAGGACGCCATCGCGTTCGCCGTCGAACCGGAGCAGGCCAAGGAGTACGCCAAGCTCACCGGCACCGCCCCGGCCCGCGTCGACATCGACATCAACTCCGTCGACTACTCCGACCGCCAGAAGTCCTTCAACGCCTTCCTGCCCGACCGGGGCCGGCTGACCGAGCAGAGCAAGGAGTGGTGGATCGAGCACACGGACGAGGTGCTTGAGCGCTGGACCGAATGGAAGGTCGGCTGACCCCCATGACGACCCGAGTCACCCCGCGCCCGGCCCCGCCCACGCGGCGTCTCGCGCGGGGGACCCCCGGGCGGGAACGCGCCTCCGGGCTGCTGCTCCTGCTGCCCGCGCTCATCGCCCTGACGCTGCTGTTCGTACTGCCGCTGCTGAACGTCGCGTTCCAGAGCGTCACCGAGCCCGACACCGGACTCGGCAACTACGCCAGGCTCTTCACCGACGGCTACACCCTGGGCGTGCTCGGGCGGACCCTGCTGGTGGCGCTGGTGGTGGCGGTCGTCGGACTCGTCATCGCCTACCCCTACGCCTACGCCATGACGCTGGTCGGCCCCGCCGCGCGGGCGCTCATGGTGACGCTGGTCCTCGTCCCGTTCTGGACGAGCATGCTGGCCCGTAACTACGCCTGGCTGGTGCTGATGCAGGACGGTGGCGTGGTGCAGCGTCTGCTGCGGCCCTTCGGTCTCGGCGACGTCACCCTGCTGGGCAGCACCACAGGCGTGGCGGTGTCCATGACCCAGGTGATGCTGCCCTTCCTGGTGCTTCCGATGTACAGCGCGATGCAGCACATCGACCGGCGGCTGCTGGACGCCGGCCAGAGCCTGGGCGCCAGTCGCGCACGGGCCTTCCGGAAGATCTATCTGCCGCTGTCCATGCCCGGGGTGGTCGCGGGCACCTCCCTGGTCTTCGTACTCGCCCTCGGCTTCTACGTCACACCGGCGCTGCTCGGCTCGCCGCAGAACGCCATGATCGCGCAGATCATCAATGTGCGGACCCGGGACCAACTCGACTTCGGCGGCGCCGGCGCGATGGGGATCTTCGTCCTCGTCGTCACCCTCGTCGTCCTCGGCCTCGCCCGCCGGCTCACCGGCAACCAGGCGTCACTCGCCGGGCACGGCGTGGCCGGTGCGGGCCGGCCTGCCGACGGACGCGGGACCGGAATGCGGCCCTGGCTCAAGATCTACACAGGGCTGGCGGCCGTCGTCCTGGCGACGCCCACCCTGGTGGTGATCCCGATGAGCTTCTCCTCGGGCACCACGTTCCGCTTCCCGCCCGACGGCTGGTCGCTGCGCTGGTACGAGAACCTCGCCACCTCGCCCGCCTGGACCGAAGCGATCGTCAACTCGCTCCAGGTCGCGCTGGTCACCACCGTCGCGGCCACCACGCTCGGCACGGCGGCGGCACTGGGCCTCGCCCGGCTCGGCCCGCGCGTCCGGGGCGCGCTCACCGCACTGCTGCTCTCCCCGCTGATCGTGCCCAACATCCTCGTCGCCCTCGTGGTCTTCGCCGCCTTCCTGCGGCTGGGCCTCAACGGCACCCTCGCCGGCATCATGCTCGCGCACACCGCCATGGCACTCCCCTATGTCGTCATCGCCGTCACCGCCCGGCTGCAGGGTATGGACCCACGGCTGCGCAGCGCCGGGGCGAGCCTGGGCGCCGGACCCTTCTCGGTGTTCCGCCGGATCACTCTCCCGCTGGCGCTGCCGGGCATCCTGTCCGGCGCGGTGCTGGCGTTCGTCACCTCACTGGACGAGGTCGTCGTCGCCCTGTTCCTCCAGGCTCCCGGCGCCTTCACCCTCCCGGTCCAGATGTTCAACAGCGTGACCATCCAGATCGACCCCACCATCTCGGCCGCCTCCACCGTGATGGTCCTCCTGGTCAGCATCCCGATCCTGCTCGCCCAGATAGCGGGCGTACGCCGCGGAAAGGCGGGCAAACGGTGAAGTTCCCCGATTTCGGCAAGACAGCCAAGGCTCCGTACGAGCCGGGCGGCGGCGAGCCCGCCGCCGCTACCCTCGCGCCCGGTGCAGCCGAGCCCCGTACACCCGAGCCCGGTACCCCCGAGCCGGGCCTCTCCACCGCGGGCGGCCGGATCGAACTCGTCGGGCTGACCAAGCAGTACGGCTCCGGCGGCAACGCCGTGGACGACGTCAGCCTCGACATCGCCCCGGGCGAGTTCATCACCCTGCTGGGACCGAGCGGTTCGGGCAAGACCACCACCCTCAACATGATCGCCGGCTTCACCAGACCGACCGAAGGCAGCATCCTGCTCAACGGCCGCGACGTGTCGGCGCTCCCCCCGCACCGGCGGAACTTCGGCATGGTCTTCCAGAACTACGCCCTCTTCCCACATCTGACGGTCGCTCAGAACATCGCCTTCCCGCTGCGCGAACGCAAGGTGGGCAAGGAGGAGACGGCCCGGCGGGTGGCCGAGGTCATCGAACTCACCGACCTGGGCGGTCTGGAGACCCGCCGCCCGGACAGACTGTCCGGAGGACAGCAGCAGCGCGTCGCGCTCGCCCGTGCCGTGGTGTTCTCCCCCAGTGTCCTGCTGCTCGACGAACCGCTCAGCGCGCTGGACCGCAAACTGCGCCAGTCGCTCCAGCGCGAGATCAAGCGCCTGCACGACGAACTGCGGCTCACCTTCGTCTTCGTCACGCACGACCAGGACGAGGCGATGACGCTGTCGGACCGCATCGCGGTCTTCCACGAGGGACGCCTGGAACGGGTCGGTACCCCTGCCGCCCTCTACCGGGAGCCGGGAACGCACTTCGTCGCGCAGTTCCTCGGCGAGTCCAATCTCTTCGCCGGGACCTACGAAGCCGGCGTCTACCGGTGGCAGGACCAGAACTGGCGGGCCCCGGACCCGCCCGCCGCGCCCGCGGCCTCTCTCCAACTCGTCGTCCGGCCCGAACTCCTGGGAGTCACCCCCAAACCCGATGACGTCCCGACCGGCCGCAACACCGCGGAGGCGCACGTCGCCGACGTGTCGTTCTACGGCACTTACGAACGCGTCGAGCTGACCTACGGCGACGGGACATCCGGCTGCGCCGTGCGGCCGGCGGGCGCCACACCCGAGGTCCGGGCGGGCGACACCGTCATCGCCCACTGGCGGCCGGAGGACCAGGTCCTCGTCAGGCCCTGAGCTTTACCCAAGGAGTTCCCACGAGCACCAAGGAGTTCCCATGAGCACACCGAACGATCTGCTGGGCCCCGGGCTCGACGGCGACCGGCTGACACCCGACGACGAGGCGGACGCGCTGCTGCGCGGCGCCGTCGACCTGCACCAGCACCCGGGCCCCAGCCCTTTCCCCCGGCGCATGACCATTCTCGACGCCGCCCGCGACGCTGACTCCCTCGGCTTCCGGGCCATCGTCGCCAAGTCCCATCACCACAGCATGGTCACCGACATCCTGGCCCTGCGGCCCGAGGGACTCGCCGGTCTCGGTGTCCAGGTCTTCGGCGGCATCGCGCTGAACCGCACCGTGGGCGGTCTCAACCCCTACGCCGTGGAGCTGGCGCTGCGGATGGGCGGACGGATGGTGTGGTTTCCCACGCTCTCCTCGGCCGCTCATATCGACCACCACCGTGAGCACGACACCGGCTTTCCCACCAGCGAGGTCGAGTTGCGGCCCAACGAGGTCATCCGGATCACGGACGGCGAGGGCACCGTACTCCCCGAGGTGCGCGACATCCTCGATGTCATCGCCGGTGAGGACGCCGTGCTGACGTGCGGTCACCTCGGCGTCGACGAGGCGCACATACTCATCGACGCCGCCCAACAGGCGGGAGTACGGCGCATCGTGGTCAACCACCCCTGCTTCGTGGTCGGAGCCCCCGTCGAACAGGCCGCGGAGTGGGCACGCCGGGGCGTCTTCATCGAACACTGCGCGGTGATGTACTTCGGGCGCCCGGAACGCCGCCGCGACCTCGGCGAACTGCTCGCCTTCATCCGGGCCGCGGGCCCGGAGCAGACCGTGCTGTCGTCCGACTCCGGCCAGAAGGTGAACCCCCTGCCCGTCACTCTCTACCGCCGGGCGGTCCGCGCCCTCCTCGACGCGGGCGTGCCCGAAGCCGACATCGTCCGGATGACGGGCGGCAACGCGGCCGGGCCGCTGTTCCCGTGAACGGCCCCCCGACAGCGCGGACTTCGGCCGATTCGGTCTACGAGGTACTGGCTCTGCGCTACGGAACCAGAACCGGCTCCCGCGCGGAGATCTACCTCAACCACGCCGTCTACGGCGAGCCCGACAGCCCGCTGGACATGGACTACTACGTCTGGGTGGCACGCAACCGCCACCGCACCGTCGTCATCGACACCGGATTCGGCCCGGCGGCCGGAGCGCGACGTCTGCGCACCGCACTGGCTTCCCCCGTCGAGGCGCTGCGCCGGTTCGGCGTCCGGCCAGAGCAGGGCCCGCTGGTCGTCATCACCCACGCGCACTACGACCACATCGGCAATCTCTCGGCCTTCGACAAGTCGGAAGTCGTCATCGCGCGGGCGGAGTTCGACTTCTGGACCGGCCCGTACGCGCGGCGTGCCCAGTTCGCGCACTCCGCCGAACCCGAGGAGACGGCGCATCTGGCGGAGATCCACCGGCAGGGCCGTACCACCCTGGTGGACCACCGCGCGACCGTCGCTCCGGGGATCGAGGTGCTGGTCGTCGGCGGGCACACACCGGGCCAGTCGGTGGTCCTGGTCGACACTCCCGGAGGCCAGGCCGTTCTCGCGTCGGACTCCCTCCACTACTACGAAGAACTGGAGCGGGACCGGCCGTTCGCCTTCGTCGCGGACCTGCCCGCCATGTACCGCGGCTTCGATCTGCTCGCGGAACTCTCCTCGGGACCGGGCAAGGTCCTCGTTCCCGGCCATGACCCCGAGGTCGCCAGGCGGTTCATCGCCGTACGCGGCGCGGAAGGTCTCGCGTACCGCATCGCCTGACCGGCGCCCCCGCTCGTCCACATCACCGCGGCGGCACACGGCGGCTCTCTCCCAACTCATCAGAAAGGCAGGCACTGTCATGCTCTCCAGCCCACCGGAAGGCGGCCCCCCGCGGGCCGGAGCGGCGCCGCCAGGCCCGCTGAGCGGAAAGGTCGCGGTCGTGACCGGCGGCGGCAGCGGCATCGGTGCCGCGAGTGCCCGGCGGCTGTCCCACGACGGCGCCCGCGTCGTCGTGGTGGACCGCGACGCCGCCGGCGCCGAGAAGGTCGCCCGGGAACTGCCGGGCGAGGCAGTGGCGGTGACCGCCGACGTCTCCGAGGAAGCGGGGGTGGAACGCTACGTCAGGACCGCCGTCGAGCGGTTCGGCGGTATCGACCTGCACCACCTGAACGCCGGTGTCGTCGGCTCCCTCGAACCACTGCCGGATCTGTCCGCAGACGACTTCGACCAGGTGATCGCCGTGAATCTGCGCGGCCCCTTCCTGGGCCTGCGTGCCGCGTTCCGGCGCTACCGGGAACAGGGCACGGGCGGTTCCGTCGTCATCACCGGTTCCATCGCCGGGCTGCGCGGCAGCGACGACCTCCTGCCGTACCAGGCGTCGAAGTACGGCGTCCGGGGGCTGGTGGAGGGCGGCGCCGTCTACGGCGCCCCGCGGGGTGTCCGCGTCAACTCCGTCGCGCCGGGACTCGTACCGTCCGGCCTGTTCGCCGCGGCCTCCGGTCCGGGAGCGGGCGGCGACATGGAACGGCGCGCCCGCACCACCCCGATGCGCCGGGTCGGCACCCCGGAAGAGATCGCGGCGGTGGTGGCGTTCCTGCTCGGCGACGAGGCCGCCTTCGTGACGGGCACCACGGTGTCGGCGGACGGCGGGGCCGGCGTGGTCAACACGGTGCGCCCCTCCGGCGGAGCCGGCGCCTGGACCCCGGCGGTCCCGCGATGACGGGGGCCGAACCGGCCGGGCGGGTGGTCGGTTTCATCGGACTGGGCAACATGGGCGGCCGGATCGCCCGGCGCATCACCGACGGCGGCGAGGTGGTTCTGGGCCATGACCGCGATCCCGCACGGGCCGCGGCGGCCGGCGCGACACCGGTGGCCTCGGTGGCGGACGTGACGCGCCGCGCCGACGTACTGCTGCTGTCCCTGCCGGACTCCACCGTCGTGGAGGCGGTGGTCGAGGGCGCCGACGGCATCCTCGCCCACGGCAGACCGGGGCAGATCGTGGTCGATCTCAGCACGGCCGCGCCCGCCTCCACCATCCGTCTGCACCGGGCACTCGCCGAACGCGGTGTCACCTATCTCGACGCGGGAGTCTCGGGCGGCGCCGCCGCCGCGGAGCGCGGCACCCTCACCGTGACGGCCGGCGGGCCCCAGCGGCTGCTGGACGAACTGGCCTGGCTCTTCGGTCTGTTCGCGTCCCAGGTGTTCTCCATGGGGACGCCCGGCTCCGGACACTCGGCGAAGCTGCTGAACAACTTCCTCAACGCCTCCGCGCTCGCCGCCACCGCCGAGGTCATGGTCGCCGGGCGCAAGGCCGGACTGGACCTGGCGAAGCTGCTCGACGTCCTGAACGCGGGCAGCGGTGTCAACTTCGCGACCCTGAACCGCTTTCCGCACATCATCCGCGACGACTACCTCGAAGGCGGCCTCACCAGCGACCTGATGATGAAGGACGTCGTGCTCTACGTCGAACATCTGCGGCAGCTCGGCGTCCCCACGCTCAACGCGTCAGGCCCACTGGCCTCGTTCGGTCTGGCCGCCGGACTCGGCTACGGACAACGGATCAGCAACCGGGTGACCGACGCCATCGGCGACCTGGCCGGCGGCGTACGGCTGTACGACACGGACAGGGGCGCGGACACGGGCGCAGGCTCAGGCGCGGTGACCGGCATCGGTACGGACGCGGAGGAGACCGCATGATCATCGTCAGCGGCCGGGTGACCGGCGCCCCGTCCGAACGGCGCGAAAGCACCTTCGACGGCACGGTCTGGACCGACCCCGTGCTGCCCACGACCGACGGGACCACCATCAACCAGGTCTTCTTAGCGCCCCGTTCACGCACGCACTGGCACCGGCACGAGCGCGGTCAGATCCTCCACATCACCGCGGGCCACGGCTGGATCGGCACGACGGACGACGAGCCCCGGCCGCTGGAGACGGGCGACACCGTCTGGATACCGCCCGGTGAGACCCACTGGCACGGCGCCGGGCCCGACAGCTTTCTGCTGCATCTCGCGATCTCGCTGGGCACCACCGAGTGGCTGGCCCCGGTCACCGACACCTTGTACGGCCCCGGCGGGCGGACACCGAAGGAGAGCACCCGATGAGTCAGCACAACCAGCGGTACGAAGAGGGCCTGCGCATACGAAGAGAGGTGATGGGCGCCGCCCACGTCGAACGCTCGATGGCCGCGGCCGGCGAATTCACCCTGCCGGTACAGGAGATGGTCACCGAGTTCTGCTGGGGCGGGCTCTGGAGCCGCGAAGGGCTGGACCGCAAGACCCGCAGCATGCTCAACCTGGTCATCCTGGCCGCACTCAACCGTAATCACGAACTCGCCGCGCATGTGCGCGGTGCCGTGACCAACGGCTGCACGGAGACCGAGATCCGCGAAAGCCTGCTGCACACCGTCATCTACTGCGGTGCCCCTGCCGGGCTGGAAGCGTTCCGCGTCGCCGACAGCGTCCTGGAGGAACTCCGTGACCGGCCCTGAGCCCGCGGCGGTGATCGGTTTCCTCGGTCTGGGAAGCATGGGCGCCCCGATGGCCGGCCGCCTCGCCGCCGCCGGTCACCAGGTGCGCGGATACGACACCGCCCCCGGCACCCGCGCCCGGCTCGCCGACGGTAAGCACGGTGTCGAGGTGGTGGACAGCGCCGAGCAGGCGGTACGGGGCGCCGATACCGTCGTACTGATGCTGCCCGACTCCACCGCCGTGGACCGCGCCCTGCTCGGCGACGGCCTGATCAGCCGGCTGGAGCCAGGCACTCTCGTCATCGACATGGGCTCGTCCGAACCGGCCCGGACCCGGGAACTGGCCGCGTCGGCCACCGGACACGGGGTGAGCCTGATGGACGCCCCGGTCTCCGGCGGGGTCCTCGGCGCCCGGCAGGGCACGCTCACCATCATGGCGGGCGGCACCGAGGAGCAACTGGCGCAGGCCGGGCCACTGCTCGACGTGCTCGGTTCCAAGGTGACGCACGTCGGTCCGGCCGGCGCGGGGCACGCGCTCAAATCCCTCAACAACCTGATGTCCGCGACCCATTTGCTGATCACTTCCGAAGCGCTGCTGACCGGCGCGGCCTTCGGACTGGACCCCGCGACCATGCTGGAGGCGGTGAACGGCTCCAGCGGGCGCAGCGGCTCCACCGAGGTCAAATGGCCGCGGTTCGTCCTCGGCCGCGGCTTCGACTCGGGCTTCGCGCTGCGGCTGATGCTCAAGGACATGCGCACGGCCACCGGTCTCGCCGCGGCCACCGGCACCCCGTCCGTCCTCGGCGAAGCCGCCGTGGCCCTGTGGGAACGCGCCGCCGGCCGACTGCCCATCGACGCCGACCACACCGAGATCGTGCGCTGGCTGGAGGAGTCGCGGGAGAGCGCCGAGCAGGAGGCTCACGACAACGCCGAGGCGGATGAACTACGACGACCCGCGAACGTATCGACGGAAGGCGGCCCTTCATGACGCTCACCACTCGCCAGCAGCAGGTCAAGGACGATTTCCGCAGGATACGTGGGACCTGGGGCCCGGCCTGGGAGAGCATTCTGCGGCTCGATCCCGATTTCCTCGAAGCCTATCTGCGGTTTTCCGCCGTCCCCTGGCGCAGCGACCATCTCCCGCCGAAGGTCAAGGAGTTCATCTACATCGCGGTGGACGCCGCTGCCACCCACCTCTACGAGCCCGGCATCCGCCAGCACGTGCGGGCCGCCATCGCCCACGGCGCGACCGCCGAGGAACTCGTCGAGGTGCTGGAGCTGACCAGCACGCTCGGTATCCACGCCACCAACATCGGTGTCCCGCTGCTGCTGGAGGTCCTCACCGAGGAGGGACTGCGCACCGGGCCGGCGCCGTTGGACGAACGGCGCCGCCGGCTCCGCGATGACTTCACCGAACGGCGCGGCTATTGGCACGAGTTCTGGGACGGCCTGCTGGAGGTGGACCCCGAACTGTTCGAGGCGTACCTGGGATTCTCCTCCGTCCCGTGGGACAAGGGAGTACTGGAACCGAAGGTGAAGGAGCTGATCTACGTCGCCTTCGACGCCTCCGCCACCCATCTGTACGCCCCCGGGCTGAAGCTCCATCTGCGCAACGCCGTACGGCACGGTGCGACCACCGGGGAAATCATGGAGGTGCTGGAGATCGCGAGCGTGATCGGCATCCACACCGCGACCGTGGCCGCGCCCATCGTGGAGGAGGAACTGCGCGCCGCCCACGAGTGAACAACGGGGCCGGCCGGCGGTGTGCGTCACTTGCGCGGCAGGGTCATCCGTCGTGTGCCAGGTGGATGCCGAGGTCGGTGCGGCCGGGAAGAAGCGCCTCGTGCAGTGCGCGGGTGCCGTGGTAGTCGCCGTCGCGCAGGCGCCGGAACCGCCGGGCCGGCTCGGCTTCGACGGTCCCGAGCCTGTCCCGCAGGCGCTGGGCCTCGCGGTCGACGCCGGCGGCGTCCAGGGTGTCGGCGTCGTGGATCACGTGCAGGTCGAGCGTTTCGATGCCCACGTACCAGAGAGTGCCGTGGGTGAGGGGGAAGAGCAGGGAGTCGAGGTCGCCACTGATGCCGCGCGGGCCGATGGAGCGTGCGTCCTCGCCCGCGGTCACGACGATGAGCGCCCTGCGTCCAACGAGGCCGCCGTCGCCGTAGCGGAGGGGCAACCCGTTCTCGGCATCGAGGTCGCCGTAGGCGAACCCAGCCGTGAGCACCCGGTCGAGCCAGCCTTTCAGGATCGCCGGAGGCCCGTACCACCACAGGGGGAACTGCACGATCAGCAGCTCCGCCGCCGCGAGCTTGGCCTGTTCCTCGCGCACCTCG
Organism: Streptomyces sp. NPDC058665; assembly: GCF_042714995.1. Taxonomy (NCBI): domain Bacteria; kingdom Bacillati; phylum Actinomycetota; class Actinomycetes; order Kitasatosporales; family Streptomycetaceae; genus Streptomyces; species Streptomyces sp. NPDC058665. The sequence continues at coordinate 40,566 of NZ_JBHXRX010000023.1, read as the reverse complement.
GCAGGCAACTGCCCACGCGCGTACGCCTCGCCCGCCTGCTCGGCCATGTTCCCCGGCTTGTCGGCGAACTCTCCGAGGTCACGGCCGCTGAGTACGGGATCGAAACCCTGGGCGTGCAGGTCGGACGTCATCACCTCGTACCGCGCGGACAGTGCCTGGGTTCCCTCCCGGAAGAGGCGGTCGTTCAGTGAGCCTCCACGGGGGTGCGCGTACACCCACAGGGCGGAGCCCGGCTTCGGCGGATGTGCGATCGTCATGACGCTTCCTTCTTCGTGTCGTGTCGTTCGTCGGTGGTGACGGCGAGGTCGCGCATCCTGCCCTCTCGCCTTTATCTACCAACAGTAACCTACCATTAGTATATTAGGGTGGGCCACCCGGAGACTTGTCCGTGCGGACCGCACCGGTGTGAGCGCCTCACGCGGGCCGGGGACCCGGGCGTGGGAGACGTTCTGTCCCACACCCGGATCCCCGGTCGTCGTGCGGCGTGCGGCGGTTGTCGTTACGGGACGAGCTTGAGCAGCTTGTTCGGGGACCCGGTCCCTACGCCCGTGATGACGTTGGACGTCGCGCCGTTGACCAGCGCCGTGGCGACGGCCGCCGGGGACGCGCCCGGGTGGTTGGTCAGATAGACCGCGGCGGCGCCCGACACGTGCGGCGCGGCGAAGGAGGTGCCGTCACCGGTGTAGGTGGCACTGTCCGAGGTGTTCCAGCCCGCCGTGATGCTGGAGCCGGGCGCGAAGATGTCCACCGTGGGGCCGTAGTTGGAGTACGTGGCCCGCGCGTCCGTCCTGGTGGTGGCGCCGACGGTGATCGCGGTCGACACCCGGGCGGGCGAGTAGTTGGACGCGAGCGCGCCGGAATTGCCGGCCGCGATGGAGTACGTGACGCCGGACGCGATGGATCTGCGCACCGCGTCGTCCAGCGAGGTGCTGGGCCCGCCGCCGAGCGAGACGTTGGCGACGGAGGAGGCGACGTGGTTGGCGGTGATCCAGTCGACACCGGCGATGACTCCGGCGGTCGTACCGGAGCCGTTGTTGCCGAGGACACGCACGGCGACGATCTTCGCCTTCTTGGCCGCGCCGTAGGTGGTGCCGGCGACGGTCGTGGCGACGTGGGTGCCGTGGCCCGCACCGTCCTGGGCGGTGGCGTCGTTGTCGACGAAGTCCCAGCCGTACGAGGCCCGGCCGCTGATCTCCTGGTGGGTGATGCGCACGCCGGTGTCGAGAACGTAGACGGTCGTGCCGCCGCCCGCCGAGTCCGGGTAGTTGTACGTGCCGTTCAGCGGCAGGTTCGGCTGGTCGATCCGGTCCAGACCCCAGGGCGCGTTGGTCTGGGTGGCGGTCGAGTGGACCTTCTGGTCCTGCTCGACGGTCGCGACCGCGGGGTCCGCGGCGAGCCGCTTGGCCTCGTCGCTGCTGAGGGTGGCGGCGTAGCCGTTGAGCGCCGACGTGTAGGTGCGCTTGATCTGGCCCCCGTAACCCGCTATCAGCTTCTTGCCCTGGGCTGTTGACGCCTTGAGTCCGGCCGTCTGCTTCAGGGTGACGATGTAGCTTCCGGGCACTGCCTCGGCCGCACCGGCGTGCAGGATCCTGCCTTCCGCCGGGGCGGCCTGGGCGGGTGCGGCCAGGCCCGCGCCGATTACCGCCGCCAGGGTCGCCGCGGTGGTGATCGCCACGGCGGCCCGCCGCTTGTCGCGTACTGCTGCCATCGAGAGGGTCCTCCTCGGACGGTGGCGCGCTTGATGGTCACGCGCCGGGGGTGGGTACGGCGTACGGGGTCGTAGGCCGCACCACGACGATGACCTCGGGCGTCCGGGCGGAACAAGCGTTCCTGGATGATGTCATGACCGCGACACAGATTTGACACTCCGTCAATCCCCTGTCACACAGGGGCAACGCGCCCGTCGCGCGATCTTCGAGATCGGCGAACCGGGAGCGCGGACGGCGGAGTTCGCCGATGGGTGCCCGCTGAGGACTGCTTGCGACGGTCAAGGTCTGTCCCGTAGATCCGTCTTAGAGGCGTCGGGGGTAGTCAGGGCCGTGTGCCCGTGAGCGGTCCACTCCCCACAGCTGTCACCATCGCAGCGCCGGGGCCAGATCGGCCTCCTCATCCAGCCGTGCGTGAAGGAACGTCACCAGGTCTTGATTCATGAGGTCATCGTGGACGAAGTGCCGGGCCCGGTCGCCTGATTTCCGTGGTGCGGGCAGGCCCCGGCAGGCAGGCCGACAGTGGCAGATCTTGCCGTGGCTGGTGTGATCACGGCGTCAGAGCCGTCCTGGACAGCCCCGTTCACCGGGCCGAGCCCGCGTGCCTTCGGCAAGTTGGTGAAACAGCCGCGGAGCGAAGGCGCCGACCGCACTCGTTCCAACTGGCCTGCCACGGCTCATCGTTGCAAACCCTTTTCGCTCTTCAGGCGGCTGCGGTAGGCGCGTTGGGCGGCCTGTGAGCTGCACGCCGAACCGCAGTACAGGCCCGAGGAGTTGCGGGTCTTGTCGAAGAAGCCCGAGTGGCAGGTGGGGTTCTTGCACACCTTCATCCGGGCCCAGATGCCTCGCGAGGCCAGATCGGCCGCCGCGGCGAACAGGGCGCCGAAGGCGCCGAGGATTCCGGTCTGGGACGGCGCGAGGTCGCAGCCCTCCGCGGTGATCCGCAGGGTGAGCGGGTAACGCTCCGCCGTCCGCCGGAGGTACTCCTCGGCGTCGGACAGAAGCATGGCCCCGTCCGGGCAGTCCGAGTGGGCGCGGAAGACGGTGGCGAGCGCGTCGCGCAGCTCCCGGCCGGCGACGGCGTCCGCGCCCGTGATCGCCTCGGAGTCCCCCATCAGCCCCGCACCGGTCATCCACGCAGCCAGCGCCTCGGTGTCCCCCAGCAGCTCTGCCTGACCACTGCCGTGAGGGCCTGAATTGACGAACGCCAGCAGCAGATCCGAGCTGCGGCACACGTTCCCGCCGCACACGTCCGCGTGTGCCTGCTCCATGCCGCCCCACCTCCGTCCTGGAATCTATCGTACGCCCTCATCATCCCGATCATCATGCTCTAAGTGATTACGCATATCACCATCGCAGGATCGCGACCGCAGACGTCATGAGCAAAGGTGTTACGGTTGTTTGCATTGGGTACCAGGGGCCTCCCTGTGCCTCTCCCGCGCAACGCGTCGGGAGTCTTGTTCTCTCCCCCAGGAGGTAGTCATGTCTTCGGTGCTCATGGTGTTGTCGGCGGCCAGGAAGTGGACGCAGAAGGACGGCACACAGCGGCCGACCGGGTTCTGGGCCGAGGAATTCGCCGACCCGCACCGCATCCTGTCGGCGGCCGGCGTCGACATCACCCTCGCCACCCCGGGCGCCCGGGTACCGGTCGCCGACGAGATGAGCCTCTCCGAGCAGGCCAACGGGGGCGACACCGCGAAGGTGGCGGAACTCCGCGCGTACCTCGCCGGAGCGGCGGGCTTCCTGGAGTCGCCCGTCCGGCTTGAGGACGTCTCGCCCGGCGACTACGACGCCGTGGTGATCCCCGGCGGACACGGCCCGATGCAGGACCTCGCGGTCAACGAGGACGTGGCCCGTGTCCTGGAGGCGCTGCTTCCCGACCCCACCAAGGTCGTCACGGCCATCTGCCACGGCCAGGCGGCTCTTCTGCCCGCCGGTGCCTCTGACGGGTCCTGGCTGTTCGCGGGACGCCGGCTCACCTCGTTCACCGACGAGGAGGAGCGGCAGGTGGGGCTGGCCGACAACGCGCCCTGGCTGCTGGAGACACGGCTGCGCGGCGCCGGAGCCGTGTACGAGTCCGGCCCGGCATGGGGCCCGTACATCGCCGTCGACGGCAATCTCGTCACCGGTCAGAACCCCGCGTCCGCCGGCCCGGCCGCCGAGGCGCTCCTGAAGGAACTCGCCGACCGCGCCTGATCCGGCGGGGCCCCGCGACAGTACGGGCGCCGGCATCTTGCTGGGATCGGGCAGGGACGGGCGTGCGAGATCTGCCGAACCGGCTTCTTGCAGGCCGCCTCGGGCGACGAGCAAGCTGTGCGTGCCGGGCACGCGGCCGGCGTGACCCGAAGGGGGAGCCGGATGAGGCGCATGCCGTTGTTCCGATGGATGCTCGCACTCGGCCTGGCACTGGTCGGCGGCTCGATACTCCTGGCCTCGTCGACGGGGGATTTTCCCGAGCTCCGGCAGCTCGACCTGGATGTGGTCGACGAGAAGCCCGACGGAGCGTGCACGGTCCGGTGGACGGATCCCTTCGAGCAGCGCGAGCGCGAGGAACCGTACCGGTGTGATCCGGACAGGGATCCGATCCTGAAGGCACCGGACTACGACCCGGTCTCCGGTCTGGGCTGGGAAACCGGATTCGTGGTCGCCAAGGGCCCCGACAGAGGTGAGCTGTACTCACTGGACGAGGACGTGCCCGCCGAAACCGGCGGCGTACGTGCCGAACTCTCCGGCACGATGGCGGGAGGCGGTCTGCTCCTGACGGCCGTCGGCATCGCGGGCGGCGGTTTCGGCGTAGTGATGCGGGCGAGCGGCGTCGCCCCGGCCGCCGTACGCCGGGCACGACTGCTGCGGGACGCCGCGAACGCGGTGGCCGAAGACCACGAGCGGGCCGTGGCGGCGGTGCGCACCGCGTGGACTCCCCTGCGCCGGGAACTGGCCTCCGTACCACTGGAATCCGCCCGACCAGGGCCGCGGACCACGGCCCTGGTCCTCGCCCTCCAGGTGCTCGTGGAAGCGGGGCCCCAGGCACGAAGCGCGGCGAAGGCGGGCAGGGAACTGAGCTCATCTCTGGATCCGCTGCTGGCCGACGCGGCCCCTGCCGGCAGATACCGGGACATGCTGCGCGCGGATCAAGACCGGCGCTGGAGAGCCCAGCGCGCCGTGTCCGAACTGACCGAGCTGGTCAAGGACGCCGACCGGCAAGGCAGCACCCAGCAGTTCGCGCAGGCCTCGGTCGACCTCCTCCGCCGGCCGGACCCTGAGCTGGGTACGTTGTCCGCCTGGGTGGACCTCCAGGCCAGACCCGAGGCCTACCGCAGTCTCCTTGCCGGGCTCACCGGCCGTGGGAAGCGGCGGCGGGGCAACAGGTGAGGAGCCTCGCGACGCCAAGGCGGCGCCCCGCTCATGACGGCTGTTCGTCGTCGCTCATCATGGCGATCCAGCTGTGGGGTGCGTCATCGCCGAGCATGATGTCGTAGACATCCTCGCCCGCGGCTTCAGCGGCTCGCGGGAACATGGCCTGCTCGTAGTCGGCCAGCGCCTTCTCGACGTCGTCGGGGTGCGCGGCGATGGCCTGGCCAAGCTCTGCGCCGTCCAGCATGGCCAGATTCGCCCCCTCGCCGTTCGGGGGCGCGAGGTGGGCGGCGTCGCCGAGGAGAGTGACCCCGGGGGTTCGATCCCAGCGGTGCCCGACCGGAAGGGTGTGGAGGCGGCGCAGGACCGGCGCGGTGTCGCTGTCGGTGAGGAGCGCGATGAGCTGTGGCGCCCAGCCGTCCAGCTCCGAAACGACCCGTGCCGTCACGGCCGCGGCGTCGGCGGGATCGGTGTCGGCGAGCCAGTCGAGCGGCTTCACGAACTGCGCGTAGGCATGAAGCGTCCCGTCACCCTCCCGCTGGGCCACGAACCCCTTCCCCGGCGCGAGCGCGAACAACGAGCCGGCGCCCACCGCTTCCGCGGCGGCGCGATGACGGGTGGTCCCGTCGAACAAGAAGGTCTCGACGGAGGTGACGCCCACATACGTCGGGGTGGCGTCGGACAACACCGGCCGCACCCGTGACCACGCCCCGTCTGCCCCGATCAGCAGACTCGTGGTGGCTGCGCCGCCGTCGGCGAAGCGCACCTCGTGGCGCCCCTCGCCGAGGGCCCGCACAGCGGTGACCTTGTGTCCCCACCGGACGATGCCCTCCGGAAGCGAGTCGAGCAGCAGCTGCCGCAGCTGACCGCGCTGCACTTCGGGACGCGAACCCGTCCCGTCGTCGGGCAGGTCGAGCAGTACGGTTCCCGTCCGGTCAAGGACCCGGTAGGACTCGCGGCCCGCCAGGACGAGGCCGCGGAACTCCTCGATCAACCCGGCTGCCGCGAGCGCCGGTTGGCCGTTCCAGGGATGGATGTCGAGCATGCCGCCCTGACTGCGTGCGGTGGCCGAGGCGTCCGCTTCGTAGACCGTGACCGGGATGCCGTGAAGGTGCAGGACGCGGGCCAGAGCAAGACCGCCGAGGCCCGCTCCGATGACCGTGACCGGTGTCGTCATCTTCTTCTCCATGGGCGGATTGGATTGCCACTCCAAAAAAGCTAGCACTGTTTGGATCGGCAATCCAACCGTGGCAGAATGAGCACATGACGACCAAGGGCAAACGGGCGGCCCGGCGCACGGACGCGCTGTCCACACAGCTGATCGTCCGGGCCGCAACCGAGATCCTCGACGCCGACGGCGAGACCGCGCTGACCTTCCGCGCGCTCACCCGGCACCTGAACACCGGCTACGGGGCGATCTATCACCACGTGGCCAACAAGAGCGACCTGCTCGCGGCGGCCACCGACGACGTCATCGCTCGCGCCGTGGCCGGGCAAGTCACCATCGCGGAGCCCCGGGAAGCGCTGCGTGCCCTCGCACGCGGCCTGTTCGACGCGATCGACGCACACCCGTGGGTCGGCGCGCAACTCACCCGGGAGCCCTGGCGATCAGCGCTGTTCGACGTCTACAAGAGCGTCAACGAGCAGTTGCAGGCGCTCAACGTGCCCGAAGAGGCCGTGTTCGACTCGGCGGGCGTACTCGTGAACTACATCCTCGGAGTCGCCGGGCAGAACGCCGCGAACGCCCGCGTGCTCGCCGACCACGAAACCGAACGAGCCGACTTCCTCGAAGAAGTCGCCGCACGGTGGGCCCAACTCGACCCCGCCAGACACCCCTGGGCGCGGGGTGCGGCGAAGCGACTGTGTGAGCACGACGACCGTGCGCAATTCCTCGCCGGCGTCGACCTCATCCTCGCCGGCATCGAGGCCGTGCACCGCGAGCACAAAGACAGCTGAGACGGCGCCCGACGTGGAGGCCGACGGTCCAGGACGGTCGCGGCGGACCTCCACGGCAACGATGAGGACCTCGCCCAGCCGCCGGACCGTTCCCGACATCCCGGCCGTGGCCCACGCGTCACGCCCCGGGCTCCGTGGAGCGCCGCACCGTGACCATCGCGACGTCGTCCTCAAGGCGGGCGTAATGGCGCAGGTCGGTCTGGAGGGCGTCCAGCAAGGCGCCCGGGGTGCGGGACACCCAGGCACCGATACGCTGCGCCAACGGGTAGAAGTCGCCGGCCTCGTCACGGGCCTCGACAAGACCGTCGGTGTAGAGCAGAAGGGTGTCACCCGCGTCCAGACGATGGGTGTCGACCCGCACAGGATCGACTTCGAGGTCGAGCAGCCCGACCGGCAGCGCGGGCCTGGACGCCGGCAGTTCCCGCACGCGGCCCCCGCTCAGGAGCAGCGGCGCCGGATGACCGCAGTTGACCAGCCGTACCGCCTCACCCTCACCGACCACCTCGGCGACGACCACCGTCACGAAACACTCCCGCCTCCGCTGCCCCGCCTCCGACGCCTGTCCCTCGCCGCCGCCCTCACCCGCCACGTCCCCCGTACGAGCCAGATCACGACGCACCGCGTCGTCCAGAAAAGCCGGCAGATCATCCAGCACCACACCCTGCCGGGCCGCCTCCCGGAAAGCGGTCAGCAGAAACAGCACCACCTCAAGAGTCGACAGCCCCTTCCCCTGCACATCCGCCACAATCACCCGCGGCCGGCCGTCGACAACCGCACACGCGTACGCATCCCCGCCGATCGTCGACTCCGCGTCCGACGCCAGATACGCCGACGAGATCTCCACCGGACCCAGCCTCGAGGGCAACGGACGCAACAACGTCGCCTGCGTCCGGGCCGTGACCCGGCGCGACTGTTCCAACTCCCGCGCCCGCTTCTCCCGAACCCTCGCCGCACCCACCGCCGCCACACTGACAAGCAACGCCGTCGCAAGCGAAACCGGCGCATCTTCCCAGTTCAGATGTCCGTTCACGGAAAGCGTCACCACATACGCCGGCAACATCACCACCGCGATCACCACCACCGGCACCGGCCCGGCGAACACCGCCGCCAGAGCCGGCAGAGCCAGCATGATCCCACCCAGCCGCACGGTCGACCCGCCGAAAGTATCGGCCATCAGCATCCCCACAAGCGCGACAAGCGCCGCACCCACAACCGTCCGGTCACGCCACAACGACTCAGACCCGCGCCTCCACACAGCGACCAACGGCATGCCCTCACCGTACAGCCACAAACAAGGATAAACAGGACGGGAAGTCTCACCACAGACGGGTCGGTACGACCGGACGCCCGTGCTGTGCGGACGGACGCGGCCGAACGTGTGAGCCTCCCGGGCGGCATCCTTCCAGCCGCGCCGATACGGCCTGGTTCGCGGCCGTGTCGGGCGGTGGCCGAGTGGCGCCAGGGGCGGTTCTTCGTAATCTCGGTAGGAGCCGCCAACTCATGCCTGCCGCCGGTCCCGCCCCCAAGGAGAGCCGCCATGACCGCTTCCGCCGCCCCCGGGTCCTCCAGACGAGCCGACAAGGACATCACCGGGTTCGAGGCTTCCCCGCAGTTCGCCCAGGCACTTCAGCAGATCGTCGTCGACCTGATCGAGCTCAACATCCAGGGCAAGCAGGCCCACTGGAACGTCGTCGGCCACAACTTCCGGGACCTGCACCTCCAGCTCGACCAGATCGTCGACGACGCCAGAGAGGCGGCCGACACCATCGCCGAACGCATGCGGGCCCTGGGCGCGGTCCCCGACGGGCGCTCCGACACCGTGGCGGCGACCACGACCCTGCCCCAGTACCCGGCCGGCGAACAGAGCGTCGGCACCGTGGTCGACCTCTTCACCGCGCGTCTGCGGGCCGCCGTCGACACCGTGCGTACGTACCACGACCAGGTCGACCGCGAAGACCCCTCGACGGCCGACCTCCTGCACAGCATCATCGACGGCTTCGAGAAGCACGCCTGGATGGTCGGCGCGGAGAACCGGACCATCTGAACTCCGGGTCCTTTCAACCGGTCCAGGACCCGCGCGCCCGCCGTACCGGCACCAGCGCGAGCGCGACAGCGGCCACCACACCCGCCGAACACAGCAGAGGAACGTCCGTGTTCCCGCGGACGATGAGGGCCGCACCGGCCAGGGCACCGAGGAACATGGCCGCCACCGTCAGGACGCGCACGCCCGCCCTGGACCTGCTGCCGCCGCCCGGACGACCGTCGGCCGCGATACCGGTGACCGTCATCGTCAGAACTGTCGTGGTCAGATCGGGCACAGCCAGGGAGCGCACCACCGCGTTCTGCGCGCCCATGGCCACCGCGAGCAGCACGATCAGCGCCCACCGGACCCCGCCGTCGAACGGGGGATCCGCCACCCGGCTGATCACCCACGCCGCCAGCAGCAGTACGGTCTGCACCACGGTGACGGACAACAGCAGCCTGCCACGGTGCCTCGGCACCCGGTGAGCCAGCCGCCCTCCCGCCACCGCACCGGCGACAAACGCCGCGAGCGCCAGAACGGACGCCACCACCGAGAACCCCGAAGCACCCGCCAGGGCGAAGCCGAGGAAGACGATGTTGCCGGTCATGTTCGCCACGAAAACCCGGCCCAGTGCGAGATAGCTGAAGGCGTCCACCAGACCGGTGACCACGGTCAGCACCAGCAGCAGCGGCGGCAACGGGCCGTGCCTGCCCGACAGATCGGGAACCAGCACCTCCCGGACCTCGCTCACGGTTTGTCGCATGTGCCTCTCTCCACGACGTTCCGACAACCCTGACGGACACCGACCGGCATGACCGGCTCCGACACGTGACCACGTCCGGCCCGGGGCCCGGCTCCTTGGCCGTCGTTCGGGTGAACGGCGGACGGGTCCGCGCCGGTGGAGCGGGCGCCGGCACGCGGCGTCGGTGATGCTGAGGGCGGATCAACTCCCCGCCATCTTTCAGGGCCCGTAAAGGCCGCCGCCCATATCCGGGAGCCCGACCTGACGATCCTTTGCGTTCTCTTCGCGCTGTTGGGAGCCGCGAGCAATGCGACGGGCACGGTGCTGCAGCGCAAAGCCGCCCTCGTGGTGCCACGCGGCGACGCGTTCCGTCTCCGGCTGCTGCTGGACATGGTCCGTCAGCCCGTATGGATGCTCGGTATCTGCGCCGTGGCCTGCGCGGCGCTCTTCCAGGCACTCGCGCTCATCGAAGGTCCGCTGTCCCTCGCCCAGCCCGTATTCATCCTCGAACTGCCATTCGCGCTGCTGATCGCTCTGCCGATCCTGCACCGCTCCCTGCCCGCGACCGGCTGGTACGCGATCACCTGTCTGGTCGCCGGACTCGCCCTGGCCGTCGCCGCAGCGGCCCCGAGCCCCGGCACGACCCACGCCCCGATGGCCTCGTGGATCATCGCCATCGCCCTGTGCCTGGGTGCGATGGGGCTCGCGGTGCTCCTCTCGATCCGCCTCCCGTCCGGCGCGCGCAGAGCCGCCCTCATCGGAGCGGCGGCGGCCATCGGCAACGCGCTCACCGCCGCGCTGATCAAGTCCGCGGCCAACACCTTCTCGGAGGACGGCTTCGTCGCGTTCCTCACCACCTGGCAGACCTACGGATTCGTGGCCTGCGGGATCGCGGCGGTGTTCCTCCTTGAGAACGCCCTCCAGGCCGGACCCATCGCCGCCTCACAGCCCGCCCTGACCATCGGCGACGCGACCGTCAGCCTCGTCCTCGGTGTCGCGCTCTACTCCGAACACATCCGAACGGGCTGGTGGTTCCTCCCTCAACTCGGCGGCGTCGCCCTCATCGTCATCAGCACGGTCTACCTCTCCCGAGCCATCCCCCTCACCCGCGAAGTCTCCGGCTGACCGACAGCGTGAGGGGTCCTGGGGGGCTTGGTCGCCGCTCACCCGGTCTGTCATCATAGACGAAACGGAACTTCACTCCGGAATCGCTACGGACCGTGGTTCCGGTCTGTTGCGCGGAAGGAGCGCCGACGGTGAGCGGCAGCGATCAGGGTACGGGCAGCGCGGCGGGGTCCAGGCGTAAGGACGCCCGACGTAACCACCAGGCCCTGCTGGAGGCCGCCGCCGCCGTCTTCGTCACCTCGGGTGTGGAAGCGCCGGTACGTGACATCGCGGCCAGGGCCGGGGTCGGAATGGGGACGATCTACCGCCACTTCCCCACCCGGGCGGACCTCGTCATCGCCGTCTACCGCCATCAGGTCGACGCCTGCGCCGAAGCCGGTCCGGTCCTTCTGGCGACCGGTCCGACGCCGCACGCGGCCCTCGAAGAGTGGGTCGACCTCTTCGTCGACTTCCTGGTCACCAAGCACGGCCTGGCAGCCGCGCTGCAGACCGACAACGCCAGCTTCGAAACGCTGCACGCGTACTTCCTCGACCGCCTCGTGCCGGTGTGCAGCCAGTTGCTGGACGCGGCCGTCGCCTCCGGTGAGATCCGCTCCGGCTTCGAGGCGCTCCAGCTCATGCGTGGCATCGGCAACCTCTGTATCGGCGCCGACAGCGACCCCGGCTACGACGCGCGCCGCCTGGTCGCGCTGCTTGTGGCAGGACTACGCCAACCGTCCTGACCGGGTCACCGGCGGCACCGCCCCCGCACCGGGATCCGACTCGGTCCGCTCCTTGCCGGTCCGGCAAGGAAGGTTGCCGATGGCGGGGAGCGTGGGCATCGTGGGCCCATGCCCCGGTGAACGCTTCCGGGAGATGAGGAAGGATCCGGATGACCGACACCAAGCCCCCGCGCGCCGACGCCGACGAGAGGACGACGCTGCTCGGCTTTCTCGACTACCTGCGGAGCGCGGTCGCGGGCAAGGCGACGGGAGTCCCGGAGCCCCAGGTCCGTACGCCCGGAGTGCCTTCGGGCACCAGCCTCCTGGGACTCGTCAAACACCTGACGGTCGTCGAACGGTTCTACTTCCTGGGCGAGGACACCGCCGACTGGGCCGCCAGCATGCGGCCCGCGCCCGAGGAGACCAGCGAGCAGCTGCTCGCGGGCTACCGCGACGCCGTCGAGCAGTCGAACCGGGTGATCACGGCCTGCCCCGATCTGAGCCTCCCCATCCCCCACCCTCCGCGTCCCGCGTCCACCCCCACGATGCGATGGGTTCTGGTCCACATGATCGAGGAGACCGGGCGCCACGCGGGCCACGCCGACATCCTCCGTGAGCAGGCCGACGGCTCCACCGGCCGCTGAAGCCCGCGTCCGTGCCTGGATCCCCGCCCCCTGAGCAGGTACAGGATCCTGGCGGTAACGGCCCGCAGCAGGTACCTTGTGTTGCATGGTACTTCCTGGTGGAGCGCATTCCGGAGTGAGTCAACTCCGGCGTGGGATCCTGCAGTTCTGCGTTCTGGCTCTTCTCCGCGACAACGAGAAGTACGCCTTCGAGCTCGTACGGGAACTGTGTGACGCCCACGGTCTCGCGACCAGTGAAGGCACCATCTATCCGCTGCTCTCACGACTCCGGAAGGAGGGGTGGGTGAGCACCGTATGGAAAGAGTCCGAGACCGGACCGCCGCGCCGCTACTACACGCTGACGCCCGCGGGCCGAACCGCACTGACTGATTTCGCCGGTGAGTGGGGGACTTTCAAATCCACCGTCGACAGCCTTCTGGGCAGCGAGGGGAGTCATCAGTGACCTCAACAGGAGATCAGCTTGTCGAGGAGTATCTGCGCCGTCTCGACAATGCTTCCGTGTTCCTCGGAGACGAACGCCGCACGGAGCTCAGGCAGGAGATCGCCGAACACATAGAAGCCGGCCTGGAAGAAGCGGACGCCGCGCATGCCGAGGCGGTCCGTGCCGTTCTGAAGCGGCTGGGGCCGCCGGCGGACATCGTGGCGTCGGAGCTCGGCCCACGGTCCACCGGCTCCACACCCGTAGTCCGGCAGGAATCCCCTTCCGTGAGCGCGACCGGTCACGAAGGCGGTGGGCATCCGCCCCTGGACGGCGGTTCCGCACCTGGTCCTGTCCCGCCCCCGCCCCCTCCCCCTCCGCTTTCTCCTCCGCCGAGGGGTACGGGTACGGGTATGAGGAAGGTCTCGCTGGTGCTGATCGGGGGTATGGCGACGGCAGTTGTCCTCGGTGTGCTGGTCTTCGGGGCGGTCTTCTCGTCCAGTGAGGCGGGCCAGCAGCGTCGGGTGCCGCCGATCACTCCCTCGCAGAGCCGAGTGCCCGACAACGTGACGCCGGACCAGACCCCCGAGGCCGTTCCGGACGCCTCTCTCGCCCCCTCGGAGCTGCCACCCGGCGAAGGAACGGGGGACGCCACCGACTCACCGTCGTGAACGAGAATCGACAAGCCGCGGGGGCAGCCTGCTCAGGACGCGGCCTGGCGTGCCACGCGGTACTCGTCGATCAGACCCAACGCGGCCACCTCGGCGGCGACGGGCGGGGACGAGAGTACGACCGCCGGCCGCCGCAGGACTCATCACCGCTCGCGGGATTCCCCCGGATCTCCCCGCCCGCGCGAAGAGCATCGCGAAGGGCGGCGCTGTCTCAGGACACGGCCCGGCCGTGATTCGCCGCGCCGTAGCGCAGACCGTCGTACAGGATCGCGACGATGCGCACCGCGTCGTCCTTCCACCCCTTCGCGCGCATCCCGCAGATGCCCCCGAGGGCGCGCAGGACAACGCGTCCGTCGATATCGCCGCGGACGAGTCCGGCGGCGGCGCCGGCTGCGAGCAGTTCGTCGAGGGCGCGGGCCATCTCGTCGCGTGCGTCGTCGAAGATCGGCGAGTCGGTCGTCATGATGCTCTCCAACGCCTCCCCCATGCCTTTGCCCATCGCCGAGTGCTCCACGAGCAGGAGCAGAAAGGCGTGCAGGGCTTCGTCCGGCGCATGTCGCGCGAGCAGTTGGCCGGGGGCAGAGCAGAGGTCGGCGACTTCCTGGCGGTAGACCTCGGCGACGAGCGCCTCCCGCGTTTCGAAGTGACGGTAGAGCGTGCCGACCGCCACCCCGGCCCGCCGGGCGATCTCCTCCACGTGGGCGTCGGCGTCCCCGGCGAGGAAGGCCTGGCGTGCGGCGGCCAGGAGCGCTTCGCGGTTACGGCGGGCATCGGCGCGCATCGGGCGTGGCGACGGCAACGGTCCTCCATAAGGTGAATCGGGTTCAGGTTGCGTGTACTGTTTCCGGAGTCGGGTTCACTTTACTGGGAGGGAAGGCACATGCCGAATGTGAACGAGGACGAGGGACTGAGCGGTCTGCGCGTGCTGGTGACCGGGGGCAGCCGGGGGCTGGGCAGGGCGACGGCCCGGCGCTTCGCCGCCGCCGGCGCCACCGTGCTGACGGCCTCGCGCACCGCACCCCCGGAGGACCTGCCCGCCACCTTCATCCCCGCCGACCTGCGGTCCGCGGAGGGGGTGGCCGAGCTGGGGCGGCGCGTACTGGACACCGTCGGGGGCGTCGATGTCCTGGTGAACAACGCCGGAGCCGCGACCGGACCGATACCGACACTTGAGCGGCCCGACGCGTCCTGGCTCGCGGACCTGGAGATGAACCTGCTCGGCGCCGTCCGGCTCGACCGGGCCCTGGTTCCCGGGATGGTCGAGCGCGGCTCCGGCGTCGTGGTGCATGTCTCCTCCATCGCCAGCCGACTCCCCCAGCCCGCCGAGGCGTCGTACGCCGCGTCGAAGGCGGCACTCAACGCCTACAGCCGCGAGTTGGCGACGGCGGTGGGAGAGCACGGGGTGCGCGTGGTGTGCGTTCTGCCGGGCTTCGTCGTCACCGAGGGGGCGGCCGACCACCTCCAGCACATGGCCGACAGCCAGGGCGTGGGAGTTGACGACGTCAAGCGGCAGCTCGTGGACCGGCTGAAGGTACCGATGGGGCGTCCGGGCAGCCCGGAGGACGTCGCGGAGATGATCGCGTTCCTCGCCTCCGGCCGCGCCAAGTGGCTCACCGGCGCGCAGTTCCGGGTCGACGGCGGCATCATCCCCGTCGTCTGAACCGCGCCCCCGTACGGGAATCGAGGAGAGAGAACGTGACCACCATGACCATCGGCCTCACATCACTGATCCTGGACGCCGCGGACCTGGAGAGCGAGAGCTCCTTCTGGCACGGTCTGCTCGGCGGCGGCCCGCCCACGAGGACGGAGAACCACCACTTCCTGCGGGTCGACGGGTTCCCCGTGATCGTCGTCCAGCACGCTCCTGGGCATGTGCCGCCGCAGTGGCCCGACGGCGCTTCCCAGCAGCTGCACTTCGACCTCGTAACGGATGACGCGGCGGCCACCGACCTGCGGGTCCTCGACTCCGGCGGCCGACGACTGCGGCCGGTCACCGGCGTCGTCGCCTCGGCTCAGCCGGGCTCCCGGGTGTACGCCAGCCCGGCCGGGCATCCCTTCTGCGTACGCTCGGCCTGATCCCGGGGCGGCCTAGGCGCGGTTACGCCGCCAGGAGGTCCGCCAGCCTGTCGCGGACGCCGTCGCTGCCGTCCTCCGCGGCCGGCACCAGCCTCTCCCGGTCGCGCGGGTCCCGGGACAGGACGTGCAGTCGCCCCTCGTTCCGGGCCAGGATCAGGTCGGTGCTGGTGCCCGCCGTCTCGGCCGATCCCACAGCTGTGTACTCGGTGACGGTGACCAGCGCGGAACGCTCCGACCCGGTGAGCACGGCATCGGCGTCCGTTGGCTGATCGTTGTCCGCCGACGGGCCCCGGGGAAGCCAGTCGGTGAGCGTACGGAGGGCCTCGTCGAGCTTGTAGAGGCCGATCTGGTGGACGCCGAGCGCGTCGATGCTGACCTTCAGACAGATTTTCTCAGGCTGGGGAAGCAGCAGGATCCGCCAGGGCTCGCCCGGCTCCGTTCCGGTCGTACGGGCGTCGAGCACCTTCCTGGCCCGCTGCTGGAACGCGACGGCGATGCCCAGGTCTCCGCGCACCTGGACCTCCTCGCCCGATGAACCCGCCAGGAGGAGTTGGCGCGCGGCCAACGAGCGGACGGCCTCGGTGAGTTCGTCCTCCGACGGGCGGGCCTCCAGGAAGTCCACGATCGCGTCCACGGCGGTGAGTTCGGCGATGGTGTACGCGCCGAGCAGCACCGGCCCGGTGTTCACCAGATCCACCACGGCCGTGACCAGCCCCGGGGGAACGGACGCCTCGCCCGGCCCCGGCTGTGACTCCGAAGAAGCGCCGTTCCGGTCCTCGCTCATGACGAACCTCCTGTCGGCCACCCGTCCACGGCGGGCGCCGCGCGACTCTCCCGGAGCACGGCGGCGGCGGTACGGGACGGGGTCTGCGTGACCCATACGTCGGAATTGCCGAACAGGCCCCGTCCGGCCCTCTCGGACAGCGCCTGGCCGAGCTCACCGGCCAGCTCCGGCCGGTCGGGCGGCGGGAACCGGGCCGCCAGTTCCTGCGACGCGGCCGTGAAGTCGTCGTTGGCCTCGATCCGGCGCAGCGCCTGGGTGAGGGACCGCGCGATCGGCGGCGTCAGGGACGTGGGGACGGCCAAAACCGGCGCGAGATACAGCGGGCGCCGCTCGGTCATCCGCGACAGGCCCCAGGGCCCGACGTTACTGTCGGTGAGCTTGTACACCACATAGTCCATCAGGTGGCGCAGGTCGCTCGGGCGGGGCAGTTTGGGCCCGCCGAACGCGGCCGGGGTCTTCTCCAGCTGCACCCAGGTGCCCTGAACCGTACGGCCGTGCAGTTTCTCGCGTACGACCTGCCCGTGCATCCCGATGTCGGGGTAGAGCTTCTTGTCGATGTCGCGGTGGTGGCTGGAGAGCCGCGGATGGCTGCCCTTGGAGCGCCGCCACTTCTCGTACAGCCGCGGATCGTCCACGAGCACGTGTCCGCCGCGCAGCACGTCGCGGAGCTGCGGTACCTGGAGCCCGTGCGCCTCCAGATCGGCGAGGATCACCGCTTCCTCGGGGCTGAGTCGCTCGGCGGCCTTGACCAGGCCTTTCCGGTACGACCCGGCCCGCGCGGTGATCTCGATCATGAGCCGCACCCTGGTGCGTACGTGCTCGGCCTGCTCGGCGATGGCGCTGCCGGAAGCCGCCTTGCCGTGCCGCTCGGCGCGCGTGCGAAACGCCCGCTTGTGCTTGGGCTTCATCTGGTCAGTACAGCACGAGGGTGAGGTAGGCGCAGGTCAGGGACGAGACCGCCACAGCCGCGAAGGGCCCGGGGCGAGCGTCAGGCGGTAGCCGGGGTGCTCGCGGAGTCGTCCTGCTTGGCCGCCGTGTAGTGGACGGTGGCGCCCTGCTTCGAGCGCTCGGCGCGGCTGCGCGCCACCAGGCGTTCCGTCGTGGTGCGCACGAGGTTGTCATTCAGGTTGCGGTCCGGGTGCGCGTCGGTGAGCGCCTTCGCGATCTCGCCGGCCGTACGTGGCTCCGACTGCTCGGTCAGGTACTCGTGGATCAGCTCGGTGAGCGGGGCGGCCTTCTGCCGGGCAGGCTTCTGCCGGGCGGGCTTCTTGGCCGACGAGCTCTTCGCCGGTGCGGGCGACTTCTTGCCCGTACGGGTGCCGGTGCCGGTACCGCCGAGTGCCGCGCGCACGCCGACCAGCAATTCATGGTCCTGCTCCAGACCACTCAACCGCGCCTGCAGGGAGGCGACTTCGCCACGGATACGCTCCTGCTCCACGGTGTTCCGCTCAAGGTCCGCGGCGACCTGTTCCGCGTACTGGGACTTGAGTGTGTTGTTTTCCTGCGTGCTCATGAGGGCTCCTCGGCTGGGGTGTTGGGTGTGGACTCTACCCAGGTGCGGTGTGGGATTGTGGTGCGGGTGCCAGGGAACACAGGTGCGGCGCCCCTGCGCGGCTTGTGCGGTGAGAAGGAAACGCCATTCCGGAGGACGCGTTGGGGACGATACTCAAGGGCCTGAACCGCGTTCCATGGCATGAGCTGGAGCACGCGTACGGCTCCGCCGAAGGCGTTCCTGGTCGGACACGCACGCGTGTGAGACCTGCCGTCCGGGCTGAGACCGGCGTGGAGGGTCGTATCGACTGGTCGATGGTGTAGATCCATTATCCGGGTGCGGAGAGGCGCCTGTCGCCCTTCTCCGGAATGATCTTTATACCCGATATGCGCCCATAGGGTTGCGGGCAGCGAGTACAGCGCACCGATCTGAACCGGGAGTTGAGAGTGGCGCACATCGTTGCCGCACTGACCGTTGAACTCACGGACATGGCCGCGGCCGATCAACAGTCCTCGATCCGCGCCAACAGCGATGACCCAGCCGAGCAGTTGGCGTGGCGTCGGCTGACCGCGCGGCATGGTGACCGACTCGGCGAGATCATGGACGAGTTCGGCTGGCCGACGGCGGAAATGGTCGGTGAGGAGGCCGCACGCGCGGCGTGGCTGATCGCCCAGCACGCGGACCGGCAGCTCGACGTCCAGCGTCGCGCCCTCCTGCTCATGGAGCAAGCGGTGTCGGCAGGCTTGGCCGACGGGCGCGAGCTGGCCTTTCTGCGCGACCGCACACTGGTCAACGAGGGCCGTCGGCAGATCTACGGCACTCAGATCGCCGGCGTGAAGGACGGGGCACCGGTGCCGTGGCCCTGTGAAGAGCCGGAGCGCATGGACGAACTCCGTGCGGAAGTCGGCATCGAGCCCTTCGACGAGTACGTCGCCAAGTTCGCCGTGGCCTGACGACCGGCTCCCCGTCGCATCCTGCGGATCATTGCCCAGGGCTCATCTGCCGTGGAGCGATGATCCGCCGGACAGGCCCCGCCACTGGGTCAACTTGTGCCGCGTCCATCGTGTGCCGCGGTGTTCCGGGCCGTGGACCCGCACCATGTCCGCCAGCAGGTTCTCGTACGCTTCCAGGGCCCCGGCCACATCGCCGGCCTCCGCCCGCATGTCGGCCATCGTGAGCCGGGTGACCAGCACGACGTCATGGTCGGGGCCCCACGCCCGTAGGCGCTCCGCCAGCACGTGCTCGTACGCCTCCACGGCGCCGACTTCGTCGCCCTGGCGCCAGCGCACCTGGGCCAGGTGCCGCATGACCGCCGTGTCGTGGGGCTCGTCGCGCAGCGCGTCCTCGCGGGCCCGGCCCTCCAGGTCGTTCATCCTCGGCAGTGGCGGCGGTACCCAGTGCTTCGTCTTCCGCCAGTGCGCCAGGTTTCGCCGGACCCATGGGATCCGGGGGTGCTCCTCGCCGAGTACGCGCACCATGTCGGACAGCAGGTGCTCGTACGTCGTACCGGCCCCGGCCACATCACCGGCCTCCGCGCGCACGGCAGCCAGGCCGAGCCGGGTGTCCAGGACCAGGGGATGGTCCGCGCCCCACGCCCGCTCCCGGACGGCGACGAGTCGCTCGTACGGTTCCACGGCGTCGGCCGCGTTCCAGGTCCGTCTGCGCCACAGGGCCAGGTGCCGGAGTTCGCGGGAGTCGTTGTCCTGCTCCTCCTCGACCAGCAGCCAGTCACGGCCCGCCCGCACCCGATCCGGGTGCTGTTTCAGCAGCCTGCCGACCTCGCGGCTGTCCGCGAGGACGCCCAGTCCCATCGCGATCCATCGTTTCAAGTCCATGTTCGCGCCTCGCGTTCTCGCCTCACTCGTGACCCGGCCGACGGACCATTGACAGGGCCGGGAACACATGGTCCTCCCAGAGCAGCCGGGAGAGCTCCTCCGGGTAGGGAGCTACGGCCAGTTGGGAGTCGAAGAGTCGGGTCAGGCGCTGCGTGGTGTCGTACGCGGGCCAGCCAGGGTCGCCGTGGGCGGCGAACGCGGTCCACCCGGCGCGCATGCGCGCCGACAGCGTCTCCGCCTCCGGCGACGGGCCGTCGCCGATCAGCCCGGCGGTTTGGCCGGCGTCCAGGTTGCCGAAGACGAGCGGCACGTCCAGCCCGTGACAGGCGCCGAGCGCGCCGCCCATGCCGGGTGCGGGCCAGTTGAGTTCGTAGACGTGGGCGCGGCCACCGCCCGCGATCTGGGCCTCCGCGAGGTGGAGAGACGGCATGCGGAACAGCCAGTCCCCGTGGACCAGTTCGTACAGCTCGTTCGGGTCGGCCGACGGGAAAGCCTCGCGGTAGCGTCGTGGGCCGTCCGGGCCGGGAGCGTACATCTGAAGGGCGGCCGACGCCTGTTCCCCGGACACCTGGCCGAGCGTGCCGTCGATCAGGCCGAACAGGCGGTGTTCGTCGTGTGTGTGGCCCGCGATGAGTTCGATGTCCCGGCCTGCGCCGTCGGCCAGTGCCTGCCACGGGGTGACGGGGAGGACATCGCCGTCGACCACGGGCGCGAACGGGATCCGCCGGTGCGCGGCCTTCCCCCAACTCCCCACCCGTTGAGCGAGCTTGGCCGTGAGGGCGTCGCCCGCGCCGGACAGCCGGACCGGGTCGACGGACGACAGGTCGGCCGTCGTGGGCTTCAGTCCCAGTTCCGAGGCGCAGGCGGCGGCGACGTCGGAGGCGAGGTCCGGGGAGAAGAACGTGCCCGGCACGCTCTGCGCGACCGCCCGGTGGAAGAGCCCCCGTGCACGCCCCATCGCCATCAGCGCGGCGACCGAACCGCCGCCTGCCGACTGGCCGAAGACCGTGACCCGGTCAGGGTCCCCGCCGAAGGCGCGGATGTGGTCACGGACCCACTCCAGCGCGGCGACCTGGTCGAGCAGTCCCCGGTTGGCCGGTGCTCCCTCGATCTGGGCGAAGCCCTCGATCCCCACACGGTAGTTGAACGTCACCAGCACGACGCCGCCCTCGCGCGCCAGGCGACCGCCGTCGTATTCGGGCAGCCCGGACATGCCGATCACGTACGCGCCGCCCTGGATCCACACCATCACCGGCAGGCCCGCGCCGGGGCCCGGGTCGGGCGACCAGACATTGACCGTCAGCCAGTCGTGCCCTGCCGCGTCCCGCGCCGACCCGTCCATGCCGAAGAACCCGGCCTGCGGTGGGGGCGGTCCGAACGCGAGCGCGTCCCGTTCCCCGTCCCATCCGCGCACCACGCGCGGCGCGGCGAACCGCCGTGCGCCGACGGGCGGTTCGGCGAACGGGATCCCCCGGAAGACCGCCAGGCTCCCCTCCCGTGAGCCGCGCACCGGCCCGGCCGACGTGCGGACGACCGGATCGGACGGGGAGTTGGACGACTGGGGCGCGGCAACGGACATGCCGCGGATCGTCCCACTGAACCGGGGCGCGGGCGAACCGATTTAGTCGGTGGCGAGTCGTCCGACCGGGCCGAGGTCTCGGCCTGGCCCGAGTTGGAGGAGAGCGCGACCAGCTTCCTGCGCGGTGCGGGCTCCGGCCGGTCGGCAGTGGTTCTACGGAACGGCGGAGGGCCCTCAGCCTGCCATCGTGGGGATGCCCCAGCAGGAAACGACGGCCCTGCGGTCACTACAAAGGAAGGGCTCATTTCCTGCCATTGGCACGGAGCGGTGTGTACGGGTTGCATCTTCCGTAGCGGCATGTGGTCCGGTGGACTTACGTCCCGATGCCTTGAGGAAAGGGTCCCTGCTCATGCATTCGTCCTTCATGCCACCCCGCCAGGTCAAGATCGGTGACGCGGCGGCCTTCGTCGGCAGCACGCCACGGGCGATTCGCCACTACCACGAGATCGGCCTGCTCCCCGAGCCTGAGCGGGGCGGCGATGACCGCCGCCGCTACGGGTACGAGGACATGATCCGCTTGCTGTGGATCCGCAAGATGGCCGACGCCGGGATCGCCCTGGACGACATCCGTGACGCCTTTACCACCGGCGCGGCTTCCGCCGGTGCTGACAGCGGAGAAGGTATCGCGGACATCCTGGAGCGGCTGGAGGAAACCCTCACCGAGCAGGAGGCGGAACTGCGGCGGCAACGGACCGCCGTGCAGCGGATGCGCACCGAAGGCAGCCGGATGGGCCTGCTCTCCGACTTCGTCACCGAACGCCTCAAGAACCTGCCCGAGGGCTCCCTGCGTCAGGCGGACCTGGACACTCTGCTGGTCACTGAGCGGATCTTCGGCCCGCTCGGCGCGGCCGTCCAGGCCACCCGCTTCATCGCCCTGGCCACGCATCCCACTCTGCGGGAGGATTCCGACCGCATCGATGACGCCGAGGAGGCATTCGATGACAGCGTCGCCGTCGATGATCCACGGGTGGCTCAAGTGGCCGTCGAACGGCACGCCTTCGAAAGCGCCCTGCACGCCGTCATCGAGGAATCCGGCCTGGATAAGGCCGACGATGCCCTCTTCGACGCCTGGGACACTTTGCACCCTGCCACCGCCGATGACGGCGAGGACGAGACCGACCTCAGCTCCGGCAGGCGCAAGGCCGACTCCATGAGCGTGTTCGAAGCCATCGGCAAGATGCCCTACGACTTCTCCCCAGCCCGCCTGCGCTGTATGGAACTGGCGGAAGAACTATCCGCCCAAGACTCACCCGAAGACCTCCGGTGTGGTGGTGCGTGAACAGTTGGGTGAGCAGGCGGGTCAAGGTCTGTCTGTCCTCGTTCGGCCTGGCTGGCCACCCCGAACTCGTCCAGCGCGGCCAGCAACCCTAGTCGACAGGCCAGTCTCCGCGGCCGGCCAGATCCAGTACCAGTGCGGCGATGTTCCACGCGTCGTCGTCACCCCGGTGGTGGCGTCCTTCGAGCGGGAGGCCGGCCACGGTCAGCGCCTGGGCCATACCGGGGCGTCGCCGCAGGCCGTAGGAGGCGGTGAAGGCGACCTTCGCGTTGGTGTGACGGTGGCCGAAGGGGTACTCCGTACCCGTCCGCCGGCACTGGCGGGTGAACTGGTTACGGTCGTAGTCACCCCAACTCGCCCATGGCAGCAGGCCCGTTCGGTGCTGTGCGGCCAGCGTCCGGCACGCCTCGGCGAACGGCAGGCCCTCCTCCACCTCGGTCTGCGTCAGCCCTGTCAGCTCCGTGCAGAACGGGCTCACCTTCGACCGGGACGGGCGTACCAGCAGCCGGTGCTTGGCGAGGCGTTCGCCCGCGCGCAGGTCCACCACCGTGAGTCCGATCTCGATGATCTCGCTCACCTGTCCGGGCGGCGGCTGTCCCTCCCAGCACGTCGCCTCGACATCGACCACGTTCAGCAGGCGCTCCCCCGTCATTGCCCCACTCGTCCGTCGACGCACTCGCGCAGCAGATCCGCGTGCCCGCAGTGGCGGGCGTACTCGTCGATCCTGTGCACCATCAGCTCCCGGACCGCGATGCCGTCCTTCCCCAGGCGTTCGCCCAGATCCGGGTGCTCGGCCAGCTCGGCGTCGGTCGCGGCCTGTTCCCGCGCCAGAGCGGAGTACGCGGCTTCGACTTCGGCCTCATCCGCGACCGCTCCGTGGAAGTCCGCTCCCCCGTCGCCGTAGATCTTCGGCACTGGATCACCGTCGGTGATCCAGTTGCGCCAGTCCCGTTCCACCTCGGCGAGGTGGCGGAGCAGGCCGAGCAGCGACATCGTCGACGGCGGAACCGAGCGACGGGCGAGTTGCTCCGCGTCCAGGCCCTCGCACTTCATCCGCAGGGTCGTGCGATAGTCCGTCAGGAATTCCTGGAGCGTCGCGAGCTCGCCGTCCGGACTGACTCCTTCGCTGTTGCGGGGGTCGTCGTCCGGGTCGGCCCACATGTCGGGGTAGACGGTCGCCTTGGTCCATCGTGCGGGTTGGTCACTCATACGTTCCATGTTCGCCTGAGACGCCCCGGACCCGCGAGCGCTTTACGCCCTTGCCGAACAGGTGTGCTTGTACGGCTTCCGCCAGGATAGGGACGTGTTGTGCGCCGAGTGTGTGTCATCGGGAGGAGGGGGCCAGTGGTGTTTACGGTGGGGCGATGCGACGTGCCCCCTGGTGGGTCCTGCTCTCCTCGGCAGGTGCCCCTGTGTTTCTGGTCGGCGGTTGGACGATTGCGCAACGGCTGCAAGGACCGGCGTACGACCCCGCGGGAGACACACTCAGCGTGCTGGCCTCCTACGGCGCCCGCGGCTACTGGTTGATGACAGGCGTACTGATCGTGCTGGGTGCGTCGTACCTGGCCACGGCACACGGGCTGCGGGAGGCGGCGTTCCTCGGGCGGCTCGCGCTGGCCGGCGGCGGGCTGTCCGCCATGGCTCTGACGTTGGTGCCGGCGCCCATCAGTGGTGGGGCGCTGAAGCACGGGCTGGTGGCCGGCACCGGCTTTGTGCTGCTCGCGGTCTGGCCCGCTCTGGCCGCGAAGCGAAGCGGGAAAGGCGGCGGGAGGAACGTGCCGTGGGCCCTGAACTTCAAGGTGTCGGTCGCCGCGAGCGTACTGATGTGCGCGGGCGCCGCGTGGTTCGCGGTCGAGTTGCAGAACGGGCACGCGCCGGGGGTCGCGGAGCGGGTGGTGACGTTCGTTCAGGCCGTGTGGCCACTGGTGGTGGCGGTCTCCTGCCGGGTGTGGCGCGACAGTCCCGTAACGGCAGGTCCGTGACGGCGGCTCCGTAACGGCAGCTTCAGAGCCGCCGGTCCATGACGAAGCGCTCGTCTTCTCCGATCCGGCAGGGCACCCGTTCTGTCTCGCCCGGAACTGACACGGAGCGAACAACGCCGCCCCCTCACGTCCATGTGTGGGGGCGGCGGCGGTGTCGGGCTGAGTGGGTCGCGGTGCGATCGGCCGGACGGTGGATCTCCGCCTCTACGGCGTCGGGACAGGGTCACCGGTCGCGGCCGGAGGGACCGTGGGTGCGGGCTCGCCGGTTGCCGGATCCGCTGGTACGTCGTCGGCGAGCTGTTCGCGTACGTAGGCCCAGACCACCCCTATCAACGCCGCTGCCGGTACGGCCAGCAGGCTGCCCACGATGCCCGCCAGGCTCGCACCGAGCGTCACCGCCAGCAGGATCACCGCCGCGTGGAGGCCGAGCCCCCGGCTCTGGATCATGGGCTGGAACACATTGCCTTCGAGCTGCTGCACCACGATGATGATCCCCAGCACGATCAGCGCGTCCGTCGGGCCGCTCGACACCAGCGCGATGAGCACCGCGACCAGTCCGGCGAACAGGGCGCCGACGACGGGCACGAACGCGGAGATGAACGTCAGTACGGCCAGCGGGAGTACGAGTGGTACGCCCACGATCCACAGGCCGAGGCCGATGAAGACACCGTCGAGCAGGCCGACGAACGCCTGGGAGCGCACGAACGCGCCGAGGGTGTCCCAACTGCGGGCGAACACCACCGGGATGTCGGTGGCGAGCCTGCCGGGCAGCTGACGGGTCAGCCACGGCAGGAAGTTCGGTCCGTCCTTGAGGAAGAAGAACATCAGGAAGAGCGCCAGGACGGCGGTGACGACACCGTTGACCACCGTGCTCACGCCCGTGACGATCCCGTTGACCACGGTGCCGACACTGCCCTGGACACGGGCCGCCGCGCTGTCGAGGGCGCCGGTGATCTCATCCTCCCCGATGTTCAGCGGCGGCCCCGAGGCCCAGTCACGCACCTTCTCGATGCCGTCGCTCACGCCGCTCGTCAACTCGCCCGACTGGGAGGCCACGGGAACGGCGATCAGCGCCACGACGCCTGCGGCGACCAGGAAGAACAGCAGCATCACGACTGAGGCGGCCAGGGCGGAATGCCACCCGTGCCGCCGCAGAAAGCGGGCCGCGGGCCAGGTCAGCGTGGTCAGGAGCAGACCGACGATGAGCGGCCAGACGACCGACCACATCTGCCCCAGAACCCAGAGAGCGGCCGCGGCCACCACGAGGATGACCAGCAACTCGACGGAGATACGGGCCGACGCGCGGAGCGCGGCACGTGACTTTGCGGAACTCAACGTGGCAGACATGGGGATCACCCTATGGGCTTCCCCACCACCCGTTTGCCGCACAGGGCAGCTCAGTTGGGGTGTGTGTCCGAAGCGAGACCGGTGCGTCCGAGGACACGGGTCTCACCCGCGGTCAGCAGCTCCGCGAGGTGGTCGGCGAAGCCGGTGAGCCGGGTCAGTCCCGGGCCGCCGCGGGCGATACGGAAGCCATGGCGGCGGCCCCAGAACGCGGCCTGGACAGCGTGGAGTTGCGCCCAGCGCCGGACGCGGACGCGATCGAGCCGCGCGGTCTCGGTGAACACGTCGAGGACACGGTGGGCGGCCCTGCCCAGGTCGTCGGCCGCGAGGAGTGCCAGGGCGCGTGACTTGAGCAGCGTGCCCGCGTCGTACGCGGGGTCACCCACGTACCCCTTGGGGTCGACGGCCAGCCACGGCTCGCGGTCGGCGCGCAGGATGTTCCTGGCGTGCAGGTCGCCGTGGATGAGGATGTCCGGCTGGACGCGGCCCAGTTCGCGGACCGTCGCCAAAGCCGCGTCCAGGAGGTGGCGCGAGAAGGTGTGGGGCAACTCTCGTGCGTCCTTACGCAGTTGCTCCTCCCAGGCATCGGCCTGATCGCACAGGCGGGGCAGGCCGGGCGGCGCGGGGACGGCGAGCCGATGGCTGATCCGCCCGGCGACGCTGGCCACCTCGTCCCCGTCCCCGACCTCCGCCAGGGTCGACGAGTGCACGCGCTCAAGCAGCATCGCGAAGTTCTCGTCGTCGCGCGCGTACAACAGAACAGCTCCGTGCCCGCGCCACGCCGCGAAGGCGTCCGGTTCATGGACGTTGCCGGGATGCGGGAATGACACCTTCATCACGGCAGCCCCTTCGGTCCGCCGCCGCACCGGGGCGACGATCCCGACTCCCCCGTGCATGACGTCGCCGTCCGGGACGCACTCCCAACGCCCCAGCAACTCGTCCACGACCCGGGGCAGTTCGGCGAGCCATGCCGCTCCCGGTGCGCCTTCGCGCTCGACCGTGGTTCGCGCGAAGGTGTCCGGTACCGCGATCATTCCCGCACCTTACCGCCCGGCCCGGCGCCCTACCTCGCCTCCAGCGCGGTGGCCAGGTCGTCCAGTGCCTTGAACCGTTCGTCGAAGGTGTCCGTGCTCGTCGGCGGATCACCAACCGGGCGGTGCACGTACGCCGTCCGCATGCCGGTCGCCTGCGCGCCGCGGAGGTCCCAGGCGTGGGCCGCCACCATGAGTACGCGCTCCGGTGGGCATCCCGCCGTGTCGATGGCGAGTTGGTAGACCTCGGCGGCGGGTTTGTAGGCCGCGGCGGCTTCGCCGGAGAGCGCCTGGTGCCAGCGCAGACCGGCGTGGGCGCTCAGGCGCAGCAGGGCGGTGCGGCCGGCGTTGGAGAGCCCGAGGACGGGGAGCTGCTCCGCGAGTCGTTCGAGGCCGGCCACGGTGTCGCCCCAGGCGGGCAGGCGCTGCCCCGCCGTGGCCAGCCGCGCGATGGCCGCCGGATCGGTGAGTCCGGCCCGGTCGGACACCCGTCGAGCGGCCTCCGCGTCGATGGCCTCGCTGTTGGCGTACGGGCGGTCCCCCCGCGCGACGCGTTGCTGTTCGGCCTCCACATGCCGCTGCCACAGGGTGAGGAGCCCGTCGACGGCCGCATCGTCGGCCGCGGGCAGCGCCTCGCGGATCTCGGCGCGAAGCCCGCCGGGTTCATCGACGAGTGTGCCGAGGACGTCGAAGACGACGACCTCGATGTCGCGGATCTCGGTCATACGGTCTCCCGTTCATGGCGTGGGTCATGAGTGGCCTGCGTTACCGGTTCAGCAGGTGACGACCTTGTCATCGGTCGCGTCACCGGTCAAGATGGTGACGTGGACTTCGCGTACGTGAGCGGCGACCCGGCCCTCGATCTGGCGGGCACCGTGGTTTCTCGCCGGGACATGCCCCTCGACGGCTTGGCCGCGCCCGGGGACCTTGAGCGGTGGGTGGCCGAATGCGACGGGCTCCCGGACCGTGTGACCGCCGACCCCGCGGCCTTCGAGTCCGCGCTGTCACTACGCGAAGCGGCTTACCAGCTCGCTCTCGACCGCGTGCTCGGCCGGTCCTTCGATCCGGGCGGCCTCAAGACCGTCAACGACATGGCCGCCGGACCGGTGCCCTCGATCAGGCTCGACGACACGGGACTGCGTATGTCGGGAGACCTCCGCGCGGTCCTCTCCCACATCGCCAGAAGCGCTGTGGTCTTGCTCGCGGACCCCGACGCCCACCTCAAGGAGTGCGGTCGCGCCGTCTGCACCCGCATCTACCTCGACCGCTCCCGCGGCGCCCGCCGCACCTGGTGCGGCATGGACGAGTGCGGCAACCGAGTGAAGGCGGCGGCCTACCGAGCCCGCAGACGCGCATCGACAGCCGCCGAGGTCCACGCGCCCGGCTCAACCGCCTGACGGCCAGGGTCTGTCGTTTGGATCAGGCCGGATCAGGGAGCGGGGTCTGGTGCGTGCGATCGCAAGGCGAAGGAGGGAGACATGGCGGAGCCATGGCGACCGACGACAACGTGGCGAGCGTGCGTGCCAGGGACCGCGAGCCCAGCAAGATCCAAACGACAGACCCTAGGATGGAGGCCGGTCGAAGAGGGCCAGTTCGTCGTCCGTCGGGGCCTCGAACTGCTCCGCGTACTGTTCGAGCATGTCGCGGGTGACCGGGACCGCTCCCCACGTTCCCTCTGCCGTACGCGACTTAATCCGCTCACTCAGCTCGTCGAGCGAGGCCGTGAGGTAGTGCAGCTCGACCGGGACGCCGAGTTCACGGGCGGCCAGGCGCTTCTCGTCCCGTTCCCTGCGCCCCCAGAAGCCGTATTCCAGGATCACGCTACGGCCGAGCCCCAGCAGTTCCTGAGCATGGCTCCACAGGCGTTTCTCCAGACGATCCCGCGCCGGTTCGTCATACAGGTCCAGCCCGAGATCGGTCATCCACTCGTCCGGACACAACCGCACCGCCGGAACGATCTCGGCGAGGCGCTTGGCCGATGTCGTTTTTCCGGAGCCGGGCAGCCCGCAGAGAAGGATCAGCGTCGGGTGCTCGGCCGAAGTCACAGCTCTCCACTCTCGTCCCGCTAGCGGCTCAGGCGCGGAGGAACGCCGACAGGCCCGTCATCAGTCGGTCGACGTCGTCCGCGTTGTTGTACGGGGACAGGCCCACCCGCAGGCCGCCCGTGTCTCCCAGGCCGAGATGGCGGGATGCTTCCAGCGCGTAGAACGAGCCCGCGGAAGCGTGGACCTGGGAGCGGGCGAGGAAGTGGTAGGCGTCGGACGCGCTGCGGTCGTTGAACGTGAGCAGCGTCGTCGGGGTTCGAAGCGTCGCGCGGGAGTGCCGTGTCACGCCGCCGAGTTGGGACAGCGCCTCCTCCATCCTCTCGCCCAGCGCCGTCTCGTGAACCTCGATCGCCGCGTAGGCGGACCGCAGACGCTCCCGCCGGTCTCCGGCCGTGCCGGGGGCGAGACCCGCGAGGAAGTCCACGGCGGCGCGGGTGCCCGCGAGGGCCTCGTACGGGAGGGTGCCGAGCTCGAAGCGCTCCGGTATCGCGTCGGCCGACGGCGCCAGTTTGTCCGGTCGCAGGGTTTCCAGCAGGTGCGGGGAAGCGGCGAGCACGCCGTGGTGCGGGCCGAAGAACTTGTACGGCGAGCAGACGAAAAGGTCCGCGCCGAGCGCCTCGACGTCCACGAGGGCGTGCGCGGCGAAGTGCACCCCGTCGACGTACAGCAGCGCGCCCGCCCGGTGGACCAGCTCGGCCATGGCCGCCACGTCCGGCCGTGTCCCGATCAGGTTCGACGCGGCGGTCACCGCGACCAGCCGCGTGCGATCGGTCAGCAAGGCACCCACGGACGCCACGGGCAGCTCGCCCGTGGCCGGATCGAAGTCCGCCCAGCGCACCACCGCACCGGCCCGGTCGGCGGCCTGTACCCAGGGGCGGATGTTGGAGTCGTGGTCCAGCCGGCTCACCACCACCTCGTCGCCGGGCGCCCAACTCCGGGCCAGTACCCGGGAGAAGTCGTACGTCAGCTGGGTGGCGCTGCGCCCGACGACGATCCCCGTCTCCCGCGCGCCCAAGAGGTCGGCCATCGCCCGCCGGAACTCGCGGACGATCGTCTCGGCGTTGATCTCTCCCGGCGCCACGGAGCCCCTGACCGACAGCGGGTTGCTCAGCGCGCCGGTGATCGCCTCGATGACCGGCGCGGGCATCTGCGTGCCGCCGGGGCCGTCGAAGTGCGCGACTCCCGCTCGAAGGGCGGGGAAGCGGGCACGTACCGCGTCCACGTCGTACGTCTCGGAATCCTTCACTGCTCCCCCTCCGGGCTCGCGCTCCGGGCCGATCATCGCAGACGCGTCTGACATCACGCCCGCAACCGCCTCCCGAAAAGCCGCCTCCCGGACCCGACGCCTACGGCGTCAGGTCGACTCCGTAGAACCTCTCCGCGTTCCCCCGCCAGAACGCCTCCGCCTCCTCAGGCGAGAGACCTGACACGAGGTGGTCCGTGAGGTCCACGACGTCCGGGTATTCGAGGCGCTGGCGGGAGACGGGCCAGTCGCTCCCGAACATCACGCGGTCCGTCCCGAACGTCTCGAAGAGGAAGTCGACGTACGGCTGGAAGTCGTCGGCGTGCCAGACGGGACCGACCTCGGTGAGCATGCCGGAGATCTTGCAGTAGGTGGCGGGGCGTTCGGCGCAGCGTGCCATCCACGTACGCCACGGTTCGTCCGCGTCCCACTCGTAGTGGGGCTTGGAGAGGTGGTCGATCACGACGGGCAGTTCCGGGACGGCGTCGATGGCTTCGCAGAGGGCCGGCAGGTGTTTCGGGCGGGTGAGCGCCTCGAAGCGGCGGCCGAGGTTGCTCAGTGTGCCGAGGCTGGTACGGACCTCCGGCCGGGTGACCCACCTCGGGTCCTCGATGTCGTGGAGCATCGGGCGCAGGGCGAGGAGGTTCTCGTCGGCGGCGAGGCTTTCGAGCGTGTCGGCGGCGTCCGGCCGCGAGAGGTCCGCCCACCCCGTCACTCCGAGTACGAAGGGGGTGGACCGCGCGATGTCGAGAAGGGCCAGGGTCTCTTCGAGATTGGCCGCCGCCTGGACGGCCACCGTGCCGCCCACGTCGGTGGCCCTGACATGAGGTTCCAGACGCTCGGGAGAGTGGTCCTCGCGCAGCACACCCCTCGCAGGCATCCACGGGAAATGACCCCGGGCGATCTGGTCGAGGCTCCAGAAGTATTGGTGCGTGTCGAGCCGGGGGCTGCCGGCCGGCCGGTCGTGGGTGCTGGCTGCCATGACGGGCCGCCCTTTCCTTTATGTCGTCGTCCGCGCCTGGCGGACGATCGGCGGTTCCGCGGCCCCTCTCCCCCGGCCTGCGGCCGCCGCACCCGTCTCCCCGGGTGCGCTCATTGCTCGTACGACTCGACCTCGGCGACCGGGCGGGGTTCGACCCGCTCCGGGTCCTCGCCGGAATCCGCCCCGGCCCTCCGCCGCCGCAGCAGGTCCCAGCACTGGTCCAGCCGCTCCTCAAGCACCTTCAGCCGTGCGCGTTCCTCCGGGGCGAGGCCCTTGCCGGGGGCCCGGTCACGGAGTTGGCGTTCCTCCGCGACCAGCGTGTCGATCGTCCGCAGAATGTCGTCGGCCATCACTACCTCCGTCGGTGTCCGGACCTCCGCCGGTGCCGGGATTGCCCGCCGCCTCGGTGTCCGCCGCCCTGCCGGCCGCCGCCGCTCACAGCATCTCCAGCGGCACCGGGCCCCGGGCCGGCGGGAAAGCCTCGTCGAGTTCGGTCAGGTCGTCGTCGGTCAGGTCAAGTGCGAGCGCGGCGTGGTTCTCTCGTACGTGATCCGGCCGGCCGGCCCGGGGGATCGCGATCACGTCACTCCGGCGAAGGACCCAGGCCAGGGCCACCTGCGCCGGTGTGGCCCGGAGGCGGTGGGCCACGGTTTCGAGCGCCGGGGCGGACAGCAGCCGTCCCTGTTCGACCGGCGAGTAGGCCATGACCGGGATGCCCCTTCCCTGGCAGCCGGGCAGCAGGTCGTACTCGATTCCGCGCCGGGTCAGGTTGTAGAGGACCTGGTTCGTGGCCATCGCGTCGCCGCCGGTCACCTCCGCGAGATCCCGCAGGTCCGCCGGGTCGAAGTTGCTGACTCCCCAGTGGTGGATCTTGCCCGCCTGCCGTAGTTCCTCGAAGGCGGCGATCGTCTCCTCCAGCGGCACGGAGCCCCGCCAGTGGAGCAGATAGAGATCGATGCGATCGGTGCGCAGGCGCTTCAGGCTGCGCTCACACGCGCCGGCGGTCTCGGTACGGCTCGCGTTGTACGGCAGCACCTTGCTCACCAGAAAGGCTTCGTCGCGGCGGCCCGCGAGGGTCTCGCCCAGCAGTTCCTCCGCGGCGCCCTGCCCGTACATCTCGGCGGTGTCGACCAGCGTGAGGCCGAGGTCGAGTCCCAGCAGCAGGGACTCCTTCTCGGACGCGCGGCGCGCCGGGTCCTGTGCCCAGCCCCAGGTGCCCTGTCCGAGCACGGGAACGTGTTCTCCCGAGGGGAGCGGGACGGAACGGACGCCCGGTGTCGGTCCCATCGCGCTCCCCTCCTCGGGCAGTCGTCGCGCCTTACGGCCACGCGAACCGGTCGTCGTCCCGTGCCCCTTCAAGGCTCTCACCAGGGCGCCGCCTGTCAACCGCGACGGAGCGTCCGGTCACCCGGCGGTGCGGGGGCGGGGCGGCCAGTCGCAGGGCGAACCCATCGAGTCGCGGATGACGGTGGAGATCGTGCCGAGCGCGCGGAGCTGGTCCGCGTCGATCGGGTCGAGGACGAGCCTGCGGACGGCCTCCACATGCGCGGGCGCGGTGGCGACGACCTTGGCGTAACCGGCGTCGGTGAGGGTCGCGACCGTGACGCGGCCGTTCTCCGGCGAGGGGCTGCGGCGGACCCAGCCGCGCTTCTCCAGCGTGGACACGGCGTGGGAGAGCCGCGACAGGGAGCCGTGCGCCAGGACGGACAGGTCGCTCATGGGCAGGGTGCGCCCGGGGGCCTCAGAGAGGCCGGCCAGGACCAGATAGCCGAAGAAACTGATCCTGGCGTCGCTCTGGAGCTGTGCGTCCAGCGCGCTGACCAGACCGAGGAGCATTCCGCTGAACGGCACCCACGACTCCCGCTCGGCCTCGGAGAGCCACGGCGTGTCGTCCGCCGGGGGGAGCTCATCAGTCATGGGAGCATCGTAGCCGCTTGACTTGAGACTTCAAGCGTGAGCAGGATTGGCATCGTCAGTTGATGTATCAAGTTTGGAGCACCCCATGACGTTGAAGATCGCGGTCATTCTGGGCAGCACCCGTCCTGGCCGTAATGGCGAGGCCGTCGCCAAGTGGGCGCAGGAGATCGCCGTTCAGCGCGGCGACGCGGAGTTCGAACTCGTCGATATCGCCGACTTCAAGCTGCCGCACCTGGACGAGGCCGTCCCGCCGTCCATGGGCCAGTACGCGAACGCCCACACCCTCGCGTGGGCCGAGAAGATCGCCTCCTTCGACGGCTATCTCTTCGTCACTCCCGAGTACAACCACTCGACCTCCGGCGCCCTGAAGAACGCCATCGACTTCCTCTACGGCGAGTGGAACAACAAGGCCGCCGGTTTCGTCAGCTACGGCAGCGTCGGCGGTACGCGCGCCGTCGAGCACCTGCGTCTGATCATGTCCGAGCTCCAGGTGGCCACCGTGCGGGCGCAGGTCGCGCTCTCGCTCTTCGGCGACTTCGAGAACTTCTCCACGTTCAAGCCCGGCGACCACCAGAAGGCGGCCCTGGACACCACGCTCGACCAGCTCGTCAGCTGGTCCAAGGCGCTCAAGACGGTCCGTACCGACGCCTGACGACACCGCTCGGGAGAAAGTCCGGCGGACCAGCCCTCGTGATCTGCCGGACTCATCGCTGCCGCGGCGCTCGTCAGGCGTTCGTCACGCCGCCGGCGGCCGGTGCCGAGGCGGGTCAGTAGGTCCGGGCCGGGGCTGCGGACCTGCGGCGCCGGGACGGGTCGGCGATCGACGGAGGTACGTAACCGGCGTCCCGTCCCGAGAGGTTGGTGCCCGGCGGCACGATCTCGTCGATGCGGTCCAGCACATCGCGGCTGAGGCGTACCTCGTCCGCTCGCAACTGGCTCTCCAACTGCTCGTACGTCCGGGGCCCGATGATCGCCGAGGTGACCGCCGGGTGTTCGATGACGAAGGCCACCGCCAGTTCCACCAGGGTCAGCCCCGACTCCTCAGCCAGCAGCGCGAGGCTCTCGGCCGCGTCCAGCTTGGCCGCGTTCTCTGCGGAGTTGATGTCGAAGCGCTCCGTCTGCTGGGCCGAGCGACTGGACTCGGGCTGTGCGACGCCCTTGCGGAAGCGGCCGGACAGCCAGCCACCGGCCAGCGGACCCCAGGACAGCACCCCGAGTCCGTACCGCTCTGCCA
Source organism: Streptomyces sp. NPDC058665 (assembly GCF_042714995.1). NCBI lineage: Bacteria > Bacillati > Actinomycetota > Actinomycetes > Kitasatosporales > Streptomycetaceae > Streptomyces > Streptomyces sp. NPDC058665. Next base: position 6,406 of record NZ_JBHXRX010000023.1, on the reverse strand, counting down.
CGGGCAGCATCTCGCGCTCGATGCCGCGTGCGAGCAGGGAGTACGGGGGCTGTTCGGTCGCGACCCGTTCCCTGCCGCGCCGCTCCGCGATCCACTGCCCCTCGACGATCGCCGACGGCTCGAACGTGGAGGTGCCGATGTGGCGGATCTTGCCCTGGTGAACGAGATCGCTGAGCGCGCCCAGCGTCTCGTCGAAGTCGGTGTCCGGCTCGGGCCGGTGCACCTGGTAGAGGTCGATCCAGTCGGTCTTCAGCCTGCGCAGGCTGTTCTCGACCTCCTGGATGATCCAACGCCGGGAGTTGCCACGCTCGTTGGGGCCGTCGCCGAGGGCGCCGTGGAACTTCGTCGCGAGGACGACATCGTCCCTGCGACCGCCGGCCAGCGCCTTGCCTACGATCGTCTCCGACTCGCCCGCCGAGTAGACGTCGGCGGTGTCGACGAAGTTGATGCCCGAGTCGAGCGCCCGGTGGATGATCCGGACGCTGTCGTCGTGGTCGGTGTTGCCTCGGGCCCCGAACATCATCGTGCCCAGGCAGAGAGGGCTGACCTTCACACCCGTGCGGCCGAGGTTCCGGTACTCCGTCATCGTGCGCTCCCTGGCAGAAGTCGATCAGTGAAGTCGATCACTGATGCGGATCAGTGATGCGGATCAGCGGGCACAGTCTCCCCCGGACCGCCGAACGTCGGCGAGTTTGTCCGGGCCGGCAACAAGACAGACATCTGACGCCCCGTCACTTGCCGGCGCATCCGAAAGGGGCCCTTCGGCGGCAAGAAGTGACTCTTGCCGCCGAAGGGCCCCTGGTATGCGGACAGTTCGAGCCGGCGATGGATCGCCGGCGATCAGGCCAGCAGCCGCTTCCAGTCCGTCGGGGTGAGTACGCCGGCCGAGTGAGCCCTGTCCGCGCCCGCGCGGTGCAGGGTGGCCACCGCCTTCGCGATGTCCGCGTTCTCTCCCGCCCTGACCTTCGGGGTGATCAGCGGCCAGATGTCGGAGCCGAGGTAGCCGGTCTCGTCCGTGCCGCTCCGGACCATGGCCGCGCAGGTGTGCCTCTCGACGTTGTGCACGTCGGCCAGCTTGACGACCGCGCGCTTGGTGGCGGCGCCGAAGACCCCGTCGACCGGTACGTCCGAGAAGCCGCGACCACGCAGAAGGTACTGCGCTGCGCGCACCTGGGGGCCGGCGGATCCCGGGCGCAGCAGCGGCCAGACGGAGGGCCGGTCGGCCGGTGCGACACCGAGCACGCCCGCGACCGCGTCGCGCAGCTCCTGCAGTCTGCCGTAGAGCACGCCGCCGGGGCATTCGGTGGAGTTGAAGTCGCGGTGGCCCATGATGTCGGTGACCGGCCGCCCGTACTGGGTGGCGATCCACGCGACGAGTGGGACGAGGGAGTCCCAGAGCGCGGCCGGTACGTCGACCTCCGTGTAGAGGCCTTCGTTCTCGATGCCGATGACCTCGCTGTTCCGGCCGCCCACGTTCGCGCCCTGCACATGCTGCGTACCGCCGCGTACGACGTCGAGGCTCTGGTGCCGGCCTTCGAGGACGTACCCGCCGCGCGAGTTGGTGAACTGCTGGCCGGAGTCGCCCCAACCCTGGCCGTCCATATGGAAGTTCTGGATAGACCGGCAGATCGCCATCGCGTGCTCCAGCGAGTAGTCCTCGCTGTTGCCGGGCTCCGCGGTGTGGTGCACGACGATGTACGTCGGCACCCGGTCGAGTACGACGATCTGCTGGTTCGGGGGCCGCGCGCCCCATTCCGCGGTGGTGTAGACGCGCGGCTCGGGGGCGGCGAGCGGCGAACCGGCCTTCGCACGGCTGTCCGTGCGCACCGGAGCCGCGTGGGCCGGTCCGTTCGCGGCGAGTCCGAGGGCGCTGACGGCCGTAGCGGTCAGACCGCCCCTCAGCAGCGTTCGACGGCCGGGTTCTGACTGGGCAACCATGTCGATCTCCTTGGGAAGTGGGGGAACGATCTCCCGGGTTCAACGACAACAGGCGTGTCGCGCAACCGACTTACGCCAGTCCGGTGGGGCGGAGTTGACGCGCGTCGACTGTCCTCGACGCATCAAGACAAGCAATCCCGCCATGTCCCCGACAACCCCGTCGGGCAACCTATTCGGCGGCTTTTCCGTCGCGTGAAACTACGCGGGTCCGCGAATCGCCCGCGAGGTGACCAATCACCCTCGACCACCTTTGCTCGCACCAATGACGGAAGCCCCTGAGAGCCGGAAATCACGAAGACGCGTTTCCGCTCATGACTTCTGACGGGCCGTTAGGCAGTACGAGGGAAATCTTCGGAACCCTGTCTGATCGCGCATCGTGGGGCGGTCGGATCAGACGATGATCGCGTTTCATAGCGCGGAGAAACGCGTCGGACGAGGACGGACCGTCTGAAAGCACCCACGAAAGGCTCGCCATGCCCCTTCTCCCCCGCGCTCTCCATCTCGCGAGAGGCGCCCTGGCCCTCACCTCGCTCTGCACATGTCTCGTCATCGCCGGATGCGCCGAGCCGGGGCCCGCGCCCGGCGCCGAACAGCGTACGGAGAGCCGGGCCGCGCGGGCGGGATCCTCCCACAGCGGGACGAAAGAGGACGGGACCAGGGAAGGCGGGAGCAAGGAGGGCCCGGCCACGGAGAGCAAGTCGGCCGAAGGGGGCCGCCTGGAGGGCGCCCCCGGGCGACGGGGCTCGGCGAACGAAGCGGCCCGCGGGCTCGCCGGGCAGCCCGTGGAAGCGGCCCTGGTCCGTGAGATCCCCGGTCTCGGCCCGCTCACCCGCTCCCGCGTCCCCGTCGCCAGCCGTCAGGCGCTCGTGGTCAGCGGCGAGGGCCGGAACTCGCCGAAGTCCGGCGTCGTACTGTACGAGCGGGACGCGGACACGGGCTGGGAGCCCGTCACCAACCGCTGGCCGGCGCACAACGCGCTGCGCGGCTGGACGCACAACCACCAGGCGGACGACCTGCGTTCGCCGATCGGCGTCTTCACGCTCGGCGACGCAGGAGGCCGGCTCCCCGACCCGGGGGCCAGGCTCCCGTACGACGAGAGCGAGTACTTCGAGTCCCCTGGCACCGGGTTCCTGGGCGAGTCGCTGGAAGGCTCCTTCGACTACGTCGTCGCCATCGACTACAACCGCGCATCGGGGACCACCCCGCTGGACCAGACCCGCCCCCTCGGGGCCACCAAGGGCGGCGGCGTCTGGATCCATGTCGACCACGAGGGACCCACCCAGGCCTGCGTCTCGCTGTCGAGGACGCGGATGGTCGACCTCCTGCGCAAGCTGGACCCGGCGAAGCGGCCGGTGATCGTGATGGGCGACGCCCTGGCGCTCCGCGACTGACGGCGTCGATCGGGCTCTTGCCGACGAGGGCCGGATGGCGGAAGGGTGTCTGCCACAACACCGGCAAGCACTCCACCCCCCACGAGTCACACGAGGTGCCCGGCATGAGAAACGACCGCACAGGAACAGAATCAGAGACGGCGACCGGAGGAACCGCACCGGCCGCGAAGCCGGCCGCCGGCCCGAGCCGCCGCCGGGTCGTCGGCATACTGGCGGCGGCCGTGGCGACGGTCTCGGTGCCCGCCGCCACGGCGACCGCGACCAGCCGGACCCCGGGCCGGACCGCGACCCGCCCCCGGCGATCCCTCGCCACGGGGCCGCTGTTCATCGGTACGTACACCTCCAGCGGCGGTCCGGGCATCGGGCTCGCCTCGTACGACACGGGTACGGGGCAGATCACCGCCACCGGCACCCTCCAGGGCGTCGGCGACCCCTCGTACCTCGCCGTCCACCCCGACGGCACGACCCTGTACGCGGTCAACGAGCGCCAGGACGGCGGCGTCACCGCGATCTCGCTGGGCGAGGACGGCGGCCACACGGTCCTCGGCACCCGTAGCACCGGCGGCTCCTCGCCCTGCCATCTGTCCGTGCACCCCGGCGGACGCTGGCTCCTCAGCGCGAACTACGGCTCCGGCAGCGTCGCCGTCCACCCCATTGAGTCATCGGGCGCGCTGGGCGAGCGCACCGATCTGGTCACCCACTCCGAACCGGCCCCGGGGCCCGGCCAGAACGGCCCGCACGCGCACCAGATCGTCACCGCCCCGGACGGCGGCCACGTGCTCGCCGTCGACCTCGGCACCGACAGCGTCTACACCTACCGCATCGACGAGACGGCGGGCACGCTCACCCAGGTCAGTTACGCGACGCTTCCCGCGGGCGCGGGGCCGCGGCATCTCGTCTTCCACCCGTCGGGCCAATTCGCCTATCTGGCCAACGAGTTGAACAACACGATCGCCGTCTGCGGCTACGACGCGGACAGCGGGACCCTCACTCCCGGCGAACCGCTGCCCACCGGCGCCGGCGGCGCGGGGAGCAGCTTCCCGTCCCAGCCGGTGATCACGGCCGACGGAGCGTTCGTCTTCCTCGCCAACCGTGGTCACAACAGCCTGTCCCGCTTCGCGGTGGAGGAGAACGGCGCCGGCCTGCGGCTGCTGGACACGGTGCCTGTCGGCGGTGACTATCCGAGGCAGCTCGCCCTCTCCCCCGACGGGGCCCTGTTGTTCGCCGCCAACCAGCGGTCGAACACCGTCTCGGTCTTCCACGTCGACCAGGCGAGCGGCCAACTGGCCCCGGCGGGAGACCCGTTCGCGTCTCCGGTCGCCGTCTGCGTGCTGCCGCTCTGAGGTACGGGGCCGCCGTCGTCAGCTGCCGGCGGAGCAGAGCTCCTGCGACAGCGCCGGGTAGGCGGTGTAGCCCTCGGCCCCGTGGGTGTAGAGGTGCCGCTCGTCGACGGTGTTGAGAGGTGCGCCGACGGCGAAGCGCTCGGGAAGGTCCGGATTGGCGATGAAGGACCTGCCGTACGAGACGAGGTCGGCGAGCCCGTCGGCGAGCACCGCCTCGCCGCCTTCGCGGGTGGTCGGGTCGTGGTTCTCACCGATGTTGGCGACAAGCGGTCCGTGCCACCGGGGGCGCAGATCGGCGAGCGCCGGGTAGGTGTCGTTGTCGGTGAGATGGAGGTAGAGCAGACCGAGGCCGTCGACGGCGTCGAGGAGCGCGTGGTAGACGGGGGCCGGGTCGGCCTCGGCCATGCCGAACTGGGGATTGCCCGGGGAGAGCCGCAGCGCCGTCCGCCCGGCTCCGATCGCGTCGGCGACGGCGGTGATCAGTTCGACGGGGAAGCGGATCCGGCCCTCGGCCGTACCGCCGTAGCCGTCGTTACGCAGATTGGTGTTGTCGGCGAGGAACTGGTGGATCAAGTAGCTGTTGGCGCCGTGCAGTTCGACCCCGTCGAAGCCGGCCGCCAGCGCGTTCCTGGCCGCCTGCGCGTGGTCCTCGACGGCCTGCCGGATGTCGTCGTGCGTCATCTCGCGCGGCGGGAGGGGGTCGGCCTTGCCGCCGTCGCGTACATGTACGGGGCCCGGGACCCGTACGGAGGACGGGCCGCTCGGTATGTCACCGTCGATCCGGGACAGCGGGTGTCCGTGCCGGCCGCCGTGCATCAGCTGGGCCATGATCCGGCCCCCTGCGGCGTGCACCGCCTGCGTCACGGCCCGCCAGCCCTCGATGTGCGCCGCCGTCTCCAGGCCGGGGAGCCGCCAGCCGCTCTGGCCCCGGCTGCTGGGCCAGATGCCTTCGGTGACGATGAACCCCGCGCTGGCGCGCTGCGCGTAGTGGTCGGCGACGACCGGCAGGGGTGTGCCGTCCACGGCCGCGCGATGGCGGGACATGGGGGCCATCACCATACGGTTGGGGAGGCGGAGGGGGCCGAGGGAATACGGGGCGAGAAGCGTCGTTTTCGTCATGGCGGGACCGTAGGACCTCACACTGGTGTCAGGTTCAATCCCTGCCACCGTCGCGGCGACGGTGCGGACCCCGGGAGGAAGCGTGAAGATCGGCGAACTGGCGCGGCGGACGGCCGTCAGCGAACGCTCGCTGCGCTACTACGAGGAGCAGGGCCTGCTCGTCTCGGCCCGTACGCCCTCGGGCCATCGCACGTATCCGGAGCGGGCGGTCGACCGGGTGATCCGTATCCAGGAGCTGTTCGCCGCCGGGCTGTGCAGCGGGAAGATCGCCGAGCTGCTGCCGTGCATGCGGGACGAGGACGGCGGTCCGTCGGAGGCGGCGACGCCGTGGCTCGTCGCCGACCTGACGCGGCAGCGGGCCAGGATCGACGCGCAGATCGCCGAACTCGTCCGTACGCGGGAGGTCCTTGACGACGTCATCGTGGCCGCGTCCGGCTCATCGGTCACGCCAGAGGCATCGGTCACGTCCGGTTCGTCACCGTCATCGGGTGGGGCCTAGGACTTGTCTTCGAAGTAGCGTCGTCCGCCTGCAAGGCGGGGCCCGCGGCGTCTGGTGCGGTGCATCGCAAGGCGGAGGATCGTGCTCGTACTGGACGTACTCGCACGACTCCGACA
>NZ_JBHXRX010000022.1:0-124351 GCF_042714995.1 Streptomyces sp. NPDC058665 | reverse complement strand
CACCCGCTACGAGAAGACCGCCACGATCTACCTGGCCGGACTCCACATCGCAGGCATCTTCCTGTGGTCAGCCCGATGATCCAAACGAAACGGCCTAGCTCTCGCTGCGGTTTTCAGAAGGCGTACGGCACCCACTGATCGAGCTGGGTGCCGAAGGCCCTGGTGAGTTGATGTCGAACGCCGATATCGGTCCGGCGTCGCCGAGGCCGTCGAAGTGGTCCACGTCAGCCCAGCCACCCCGGAACAGAACCACGAACAGCTCAACGTCCGCCGGGGCCGGAGATGAGCACGCCGACGGAGTCGGGATCACGCACGTGAGTTCTGTCAGTCGCAAGCTGCCGAGGCCACGGCGCAGTATCGTCCCGCCATGTCACCTGCCCAACTTTGAGACCGGTCGCCGGCCGTCGCGCGGCCGACTCAGCGACTACTGGGCCGCCTGATCAAGATGATGACGTGCTCCGTGAGCGGATCGGGCCCCACCCCGACGCACCGTTCCAGTGACTTCCACACCCCCTCCGGTCGGGCCGCACACCATCGAGCCGACTCCGGCGCTCTCAATTCGCACCGACATTCTGAGAGGCCCCTGCCATCAACCGCTTTTGGAAGCCACCGATAAACGCTCTCCGGTCTCACCTACGCAGCCGGACCACCATTTGCCGCCGCCGACATGATCCCAACCGCTCTTCCTGGCGTGCGTTGGTGAGATGAGGTTCGTGGTCAGCTCGTCATGAAGCGATGGCCGGTCCGCCTCCGTCGGCATTGCGGTGGTTCGGTTATCCACGGATTGGGAGGCCGTGGATGTCCTCTCGGCGATGAGAAACCTTGATGGTGTACGAACACCCGGCGAAAGAGCGGTACATGACGAACGAAACGGCCACGGCGCCCTCGCGACAACTACTCGTCGACGACGAACAGGCGAGCATCAGGTGGGCCGCCCGCCATGCGACAGGTCCACGGCATCGGCAGCTGCCGGTCCATCCGGACCGGGTCTCGGCTAGGGCGTTCCCAAGTGCTTGACATAGCCTCGCAGTTGACCGAATGGCTGGCCGAGGGCCGGGCCTTCGCCGTTGCCACGGTCGTCGGCGCGAGCGGCAGCGCACCGCGCGGCCCGGGCGCCGCAGTCGCCGTGGACGCCGACGGCACGGTCATCGGCTCGGTCTCCGGCGGGTGCGTCGAGGGCGCCGTGTACGAGCTGTGTGCGCAGTCGCTCGCGGACGGCGAGCCGATACTCGAACGGTTCGGGTACAGCGATGCGGACGCCTTCGCCGTGGGGCTCACCTGCGGTGGGGTGATCGACGTCCTGGTCACTCCGGTCGGCGCCAACGCGCGGGAACGGTCCTTGTTTGCCCAGGCTGTTCAGGCGGCCGCCCGGGATGAGGGTGTGGCCCTCGCCCGGGTGGTGCGCGGGCCGGGTGAGTTGGTCGGCCGCGCCGTGGTGGTGCGCGCGGAGGGCGCGTACGAGGGGACGTTAGGCGGTTCGGATGGGAACGCTCTTCCGCGCGACGGCGGCCTTGCACGCACCGTGGCCGACGAGGCCAGGGCGCTCCTCGACACCGGCCGCACAGGCACCGTCGAGCTGTCCGAGGACGGTTCGCGCTGCCCTGGCGGGCTCACCGTGTTCGTGGAGTCGAGCCTGGTGGCGCCGCGGATGATCGTGTTCGGCTCCATCGACTTCGCGGCCGCGCTGGTGCGGGCGGGCAAGTTCCTCGGTTATCACGTGACCGTCTGCGACGCGCGGAAAGTGTTCACGACGCGGGCCCGCTTCCCCGAGGCGGACGAGATCGTGGTCGACTGGCCGCACCGGTATCTGGCCCGGACCGCGGTCGACGGGCGTACCGTGCTGTGCGTTCTCACCCACGACCCCAAGTTCGATGTGCCGCTCCTCGAGCTGGCGCTGTGGCTGCCGGTTGCCTATATCGGCGCGATGGGGTCGCGGCGCACGCATGAGGACCGCAATCGGCGGCTGCGGGAAGCGGGCGTCGGGGAGGCCGAGTTGGCGCGGCTGCGGTCGCCGATCGGGCTCGATATCGGGGGACGTGCGCCCGAGGAGGTCGCGGTCTCTATCGTCGCGGAGCTGGTCGCCGTGCGGTACGGGCGCGGTGGGGGGCCGCTTAGTTCGGCGGCGGACGTTTCGGTGCCTCGCTGACCGGCGCCGGCCTCGCCCCGTCACCTGTCAGCCGTCGACCAGCGCCAGGTCGACCGACGAGTCGACGGCCGCGTTGAGTGGGTGGTCGTCGAGATCGGGAACATGAGCGTCCTGCGGCGCCTGACCAGGGATGGGGACGACAACGCGATCATCTACGTCGACCTCGCGGTGATGAACGTGCTCAAGGTGCAGCGAGAGCGCCAGGAGCGGTGGAAGGAGCGGCTCGGCTCGCGCTGGGTCGAGCACGATCTCGTCTTCGCGCGGGACGGATACCTGCTTCGTGAGGACGGGATCACGCCCGGGCGGGCCGCAGGACGCCGGGTGCGCGGTCCTGACGGGTGCCGGTGGCCTTGAGGGTGTTCTCCGCCAAACCGTAACCGGGGCACATGGCATGGGAGTTGAAGCCGTACGGGTTGAACGCGTCGGTGAAGGAGCGGACCGTGCTCCAGCGCACCGGTTCGGCACCGTTGGCGGCCACGCGCCAGCGTGACAGATCGCCCACGCCACTCATCTCGCCTTCCGCCGCGGCGCGCGCACAACTCGTAGGCGAAACTGGGCGGGGCGGCGTGGGTGCCGCCGAACCGGGCGATGGCCTCCAGCCAGCGGGCCGGGCGGCGGATGAAGGCGTCGGGCGCCATCAGATACGAGGGGATGCCGGCCCACAGCGGCATCACGATCCCGAAGAGCATCCCCATGTCGTGGAAGAGTGGCAGCCAGTTCACCATCGTGCCGTGGGGCTCGCAGGGACCACAGTTCGTCGGTCGGGTCCACGCCGTCGGTGGCCACCAGGGTGAGTCCGGCCAGCGCGGGCAGGTCGCCGAAGCGCTCCCGCAGGTCGCGGATGACCTCGGTCGTGGTCAGGACGGTGGACGTGCCGGAGTCGTTGGCGATCCGGCGCAGCCGTAGGACCTCGTCGCGGTGCCGTGGCACCTGCACGGGGGCGCCGGCCACGCGTCCGTACACGCATCCCAGCAGAGTTCGTAGGAACTCCAGTCCCGAGGGGTACAACAGCACGGCGCTGCGGCCGGACAGTCCTGCTGCGGCGAACCCGGCGGCCCTTGACCGGGCGGCCTCGTGCAGTTCGCGATAAGTGAGTGACTCGTGCGGTTCCTCGCCGTTACGCAGGAAGACATAGGCCCTATCGTCGGGTTGTTTCTCGCTGCGCTGCCGCAGCGCGTCGGGAAGAGTGCGTACATCCACGCGCGGCTCGAGTCCGGTGGCGGTCATGTTGTCAGGTCTCCTTGTCGGTCCTCACGCCTGTCTCGGGCGGATACGAGGTGGCCGCGGGGGAGGCGGGGCGAGCGGAGATCGGCATCAGCACTGCCAGCAGCAGCTTCTGGTAGTCGGGGATCTGACGCACGTCCGTAGCGGAGACGGGCCCGGTTCTGTGCGTTGATACGGTGCTTGCCTGATCGTCCATGGAGTGTTCCTTCGCTGTCGTTCGCCTTCTGCGGGAGCGGCCATGACGCGGTGATCGCCTGCTCCGGGAGAGGGAGAGTCTTGGTTGCCGGGGGAGCCGGGCTTGGTGCACAGCTCGATCTGGGCCAGATCCTGGTCCGCGAAGCAGTTGGACTTCACAGACGACAGGCGGCCGTTGGCTTCGCCCGGCTTCAGCAGGCGTCCCTCGGGCAGGATGGTGATCATCTTGCCGTCGGGGAGGATGCGGGCGTGCGCCGGTGGTTTGACCTCGTCCCTGACGATGCCGGGGATCTCGGAGAGGCCGGCTCGGTCGATCTCGTTGTCGAGGTGACCGATGCTGCCCACGATCACCTGATGCTTCATCGTGGCGCAGATCGGGTCGGGCTCGGTGACGATGACGCGGGCTCCCTGCCCGCGCAGGGACGCCACGCATCGGGACGTCGGTCGTGGTCTTCTCTCACGCGGTCTCCGAGGCCAAGCTGGGTCCAGGCCAGGGGTCGTGAACCAACAGGACATGTACGACGGTGAGTTCCTCGTTGTCCGCAGCGGGTAGCTCGCCGGTCTTCTGGGAGCCGACGCCCTTGTCAGCGAGGGCGGCCCGGGATGGTTCTCGTAACACGGTCAGTCTCCCTGGACCGTAGAGGTCTTCTCGGCGGCCGGCTCCGGTGCGGAGACCTGGTGTGACGTGGTGGAGTGCGCTGTTGGTGGGTTGCTGACTCCGTTGTGGGAGCACCGATCACTCATGCTGTTTCCAGCGTCGGGGGTCGGGAAGCGAGTCGGCGAAGCTGTCGGGCACGACCCTGCCGACTGAGCCGATCGCAGGGGATCCGGCGGGGACCAATTCATTTCTACTGGCTGCGGGCCGAGGTAGCCACGGACCGCCGATCCCCCCCTCCCGAGCGGGGCTGCGACCGGCGAGCCTGCGCTCGGGATGCCTTGAATGGCGGCTCCGCAGCCGGGGGCGGACCACGTCGACGGGTAAGCGAGGAGAGCCGGGCAGCTCCTGGATCGCCTCGCCGCAGGCGGACAGGATCCGGTCGCGCTGCCCGGCGTTGAGAGAATCGACGCCGGGCACAGGTTCGTCGCGCCCCCGCTGCTGGTGACCGGCTCCCTGGGTCGGTGTGGGCGGGACCGTGCGCAGCAGCCCGTCAACGACGGGGCGGGGAGCGGCCGCTCTTTTCGGCTCTCCGGACAGCGGGCACCGCTCCCGCTCTGGCATGGAGCGCTGGGCGAGCGTGTCCTTGTGAGTGATCCGGGCCCAGGTATCGCGTGCGTACTCGTGGCCGTTTGTCAGCTCTTCTCCGATCAGGACCACTTCCTCGAGCTCCGGGCAGATGCCGGGGCCCCCGGGGGTCGGGTGCTACGACTGGCCGGACGGCGCCCCTTACGACGGCGGGACGCCGGTCACCTCGAACGTTCCGGGCTCAGGGGTTCACTGGATCGTCTGATCCGAGCCCTGGCTTCCGCCGGGTAAGAACGTGGATGCGGCAGTGGATACGCGATGTCACGCTGCACCTCACAGCCTCACAGTTCGACGTGTCCACCTGGGGAAAATGGGCTGTACGCCTGGGCTCAGCCTAGACGCCCGACACCAGCTGGGGGTTCGCGACAACGGGGAACGTGTGGAAGTAGAGCTGTTCCACGCGACGGTGGGAGATCCTCCAGCCAGCGGGCGTACGGACCCAGTCGTCGTGCCAGTAGCCCACGGCGAACGTGTTGCTGGACCCGTCCCGGTTGGCGTGAGTGTGCAGGTGCGGAGCGATCGAGTGGGCGGTGTCGCCGTCAATCGTCACCGTCGCGTGTCCTTCGATGTGCTGCCACGCGTTGAAGGAGAAACCCAGCCCCTCGATGCCGCCGACGAGATCCTTGCCACGCATCAGCTCGGTGTACTCACCGAGTCCGAAGACTTTGGCTCCGGCGTCGGTGGCGTCGATCTCGGCGTCGGGGGTAAAGAGCTCGCCCCACTGAGCGAGCACGTTGCCGTCCCCGCTATCCGCCTGATGCAGGTCCTGGCCCAGTCCATAGAGGGCGACCTTGTCCTGAATCTCGATCCGGTCGAGGAGGTACTGGATGCGGTCATTGTCAGCCATGGTGAAGTCTTCCTTCGATCTTCCAAATTTCCAGGTTCTTGGAAATATCGATGCCTACGCTAGCATGGGTTGCATGACGCGCAAACCTCGGACATCGACCCCCATGCCGATCCCCAGCCTGGCCAAGGTGTTCGATGCGCTCAGCGACGAGAGCCGACTCGCCATCGTGCAGTTGCTGCTCGACGGCGAGTTGCGCACAGCCGGTCAGATCGCGGAATCGGTCTCGCTACCGGCGTCGACCTGCTCGTATCACCTCTCAAAGTTGCTGAACGCCGGCATAACGGTGTGCAGGGTTGAGGGGACGCATCGCTTCCCTGTGCTGCGCCGCGCGGAGCTCGACGACCACTTTCCCGGACTCCTTGACCTCATCCGTCAGGGTGCACTCGTGCGCGCCTGAGCAGGGTCGGGGGCTGGACACGGAGTCCTCACAGGCCACCGCGCCAGTCCCCGACCCTGCTTGGAGCCGGGAGATGATGAATTCCGCCCATGGCGATCGGGCGAGATCTTCCCCGGGCAGATGTCATCCCCGGCCGGCCACTACCGGCCGACCGAAGTGGTGGGCGACGTACACCGCAAGCCGATGAACACGACGACACGCTCTCCGCCGCGGAGCGACTCAGCTTGGGATACGCGGCTTGATCGCTTCGTAGGACAACGTCGGCGAGGTCGTGTGCGGGACTGTCATTGGACGACGAGCCGGGCTGAGGTGACCGTGCCCAGATCTGAGCCGGAGTGGACATCGGCAGGGACACCACCACTGCGTGGTGCTGGATGCCCAGGGCGAGCGTCTACTCTCACGCCGAGTCCTCAACGATGAGACGGCCCTAATGGAGCTGATTTCAGACGTGCCGGCGCTCTCCGGCGAGACGCTGTGGACGGTGGACATCAACCACGGCGGCGCCGCGTCGCTGATTGGCCTGCTGCTGAACCACGACCAGCCGATGGTCTACATCACCGGCCGGCCGTGGGCCAGGCGTCGACCGCGTATCGAGGCCAGGGCAAGACAGATGAGAGACGGCTTCGTCATCGCCGACCAGGCCCGCATGAGCAAAGACCTCGGTCTGCTGCGGTCCGGCGACGAGACAGCCGTCGACCCGCGCACTCTCACCGCCCGTCGCACTGACCTGGTCAACGATCGTACCCGGTAGATCAACCACCTTCGAGCTCAACTTCCGGCGATCCTCCCGGCGTTGGAGCGCGCGCTGAATTTGAGCAAGAAGGGCCCGGTCGTCCTGCTGGCAGCCAGGCCCACCATCCGCCCCTTCGTCGGATGGCGGGGGCCGGGAGCGGAGTGTCATGTCAGTGCCGGGGCGCCGAGCGCGGACAGTCTCTGCAGCTTCTCGTGGCTTTCGCTGCCCGGAGTGGCGGTGTAGACGAGCAGCATGTGCGAGTGGCTCGGGTCGAGCAGCCGCTGGCAGTTCAGCTCGAGGAGGCCCACGTCGGGATGGACCAAGCGCTCGTTGTCGCGAGGGTGGACGCCGATCTCATGGTTGTTCCACAGGCGCCGGAACTCCTCGCTCCGTGCGAGGAGGAGATCGGCCAGGTGCGTCGCCCGGGAGCCGGGCCCGCGGAGGGTGACGAGCCGACGCAGGGCCGAGGTGTGCATCCGGGAGAGGAACGCGTGCTCATCGGCCGCGTGCAGCGCGCGGGCGGTGAGGTCGGTGAACCACCGGTAGCCCCTGCTGCGGGCCGGGCCGCTGTAGTGGGTCGTGTCCCCGGTCAGGGCGACGCTAATCGGGCTCTGGCGCAGCGTCTCACCGAGTTCGGTGACGATCTCGGCGGGGGTGCCGGTGAGGTGGTCGAGCACCCGCAGCAAGCTGGGGGGGATGTATTCGCTGTCGGTACTCCGAGCGGATGGGCGGTGGCCGGCGAGGCGGAGAAGGTGGTCGCGTTCGTCGAGTGAGAGGTGCAGGCCCTCGGCGATCGAGGCGATCATCTGCTCGGACGGCCGGGGGCCGCGTTCGCGTTCGAGTCGTGCGTAGTAGTCGGTCGACATGTGGCACAGGTGCGCGACTTCCTCGCGCCGCAGCCCGCTGGTCCGGCGTCGTTGCCCCCGTATGAGGCCGACGTCCTCAGGTTGCAGGGACTCCCGGCGGTGGCGCAGGAACTCGGCCAGTCCGGTTCTATCGATCAACGTTGCCTTCCTCGGTTCCCAGGCACGACTCGTCCTCCCGGCCTTGGCGGGCGGACGAAGTGAGCAGTTCGTGGTCGCCGGGGCGCACCCGGCGTGTGCGGTGGCGGAAGGGGCAGTCGGGGCAGGTGCCGCCGAGCGTGTCGTCCTTCTCCAACACCACGACGTCGTGACGGCCTGCCCCAAACAGCCGGATCGCGGCACCAATGCGCCCGCGAACCCGCTGTCCACGACGGCGATGTCCACGGTCTGGGTGGTCGTCGAATCCGCCGGTGTGGTGTCCGGTTCAGCGGTCGGCGACATCAGGCATGCAGTGGCGACGCGCAGCGTGCCAGATGGGACCGCACGCGGTGCAACCACTCGGCGGGGCGCTCGACGTGGAGGCTGTGGCTTGCGCCTGGCCCCTCGACGAGGACGAGCTGAGCGTTCGGGATCGCGTCGGCGACCACACGGGCCTGCCGCGGCGGAGTGAGGACGTCCTGCTCACCGACCAGGACGGTCGTCGGGCGGTCGATCCCTGGCAGCCGGTCGAGGGCGTCGTGGGCCAGGTTCGCCTCCCACTGGTGGGCGACCGCTCGGGTCTGCGCGGCGGTCTGCGGGAACAGCGGCAGGATAGATGCGGCGAGTTGTTCGAAGACCGGGCTGTCGAGGAACGCGGGGAGTCCGTCGCCGCGGGCCCACGTGTCGTAGAGCAGCAGCGACGCGACCAGATCGGGTCGGGCGAGCGCGAGCTCCTGGGCGACGGTGCTGCCCAGCGACCAGCCGATGACGTGTACCGAGCCGGTGTCGAGCTTGTCGAGCAGTGCGGCGGCGTCCGCGGCGAGGGAGGCCATCGACACCGGCTCGGTGTGCGACGAGGAGGCGCCGATGCCGCGGTGGTCGTAGGTGATGATCTGACGGTCTGCCGCGAGGCTGTCGATGATCGTGGGCGTCCAGTGTCCGACCGAGGTGCTGGTACCGGCCACGAGCAGGACGGGTCCGCCACCGCTGTGGGCAGGGCCGTGGATGTCGTAATGGAGGTCGACGGCGTCGTTGATACGGAGGGTGGGCACGTCGTCGTTCGCCTTTCTCGGCGGGGCTGAACTGCCGGATGCTGACCCAACAGACGCTAGTGACGGCCCAGGAACCGCCCCAGGACATCCCATGCCGAGGTATTGTCATTTTCAGCCAGGGCGGGTGGCGGTGGACGGGAGCGGGCATGCAGTTGGATCTCCCGATCAGCGCGACCAGTGTTCGGCTGCTGACCGAGCTCGGCGTGGAGTACGGGCTGGCGCTCGCCGACTGCCTGGCCGGCACCGGCATCGATTCGGCCGAGCTGTGCGCCCTGGAGGCCGAGGTCACCGTCGGCCAGGAGCTCACGGTGGTGCGCAACCTCCTGAGCCGTCTGGGTGCTGAGCTGCCGGGGCTCTCGATGGTGGCCGGAAGCCGCTATCACGTCGCGATGCACGGTGCATGGGGCCTGGCCATCGCGACCAGCCCCACCGTGCGGGAGGCCGTCGACGTCGGAGTACGCTACGGCGACCTGGGCTGGGTGTTCGTCAAGTTCTCCTTCGCCGAGGTCGACGGCGAGGCCGTACTCAGCATCGACGGTGATCACATTCCCGCCGATTTGCGGACGTTCCTTGTCGAACGCAACAGCGCCGCGACCAAGGTCTTCATCCACGACGTCATGGGCGCCGACCTGCCGTTGACCGCAGTGCGGTTCCGGCACCCGGCACCCGCGGACATCACCCGATACACCGATCTGTTCGGCATCACGCCGACCTTCGACGCCCCGGACAACACGTTCTGCTTCGACGCCTCCTACCTCGAGCAACCGCTTCCGCAGGCCAACGAGTGGGCCTGGCGCAACTACGAGAACATCTGTCGTGAGCTGCTCGACCGTCGGCGGGCCCGCGCGGGTGTCGCGGGTGCGGTGCGGGACGCGCTGCTGCGCAGGTCCGGGGCGCTGTCGTCCCTCCCGGAGGTGGCCAGGGAGCTGGGGACGAGCACGCGAACGTTGGCCCGCAGACTCGATGCGGAACAGTCCTCGTTTCGGGTGCTCGCCGACGAGGTCCGGCAGACCCTGGCGGAGGAGCTGCTCGGGACCGACATGACCGTCCAGCAGGTCGCCCACCGTCTCGGCTACACCGAACCGTCGAGCTTCGTCCGAGCGTTCCGGCGCTGGACCGGCCATGCCCCGCAGGCCTACCGCAGGGAACGGCAGCCCCGCCGGCTGTGATCCACACCGGTTCTCGCCCGACCGACGACGCGATCAGGAAGTCGCGACTCCAGCGCCGTTGAAGGGCCGCGTCGGCGAGGTCGTCCCGCAGGATCGGGAACGAGAAGTCGAGTGATGGATGTGGCCGTGCCCCAACTCTGGGCCGGACGGACATCGGTAGGAAGAACTACCACGCGGTGGTGAATCGACGCGGGGCGCAAGCGGCTTCTGTCGCGGCGGGCACGAAGTGGACGCGCTCCGGGGGACCTTCGCGGAGTTGACGCGGTTCGGCAGCATCCGTACAGCACATGACAGGGCGGCAACCAGTTCTCGGGCGAACGCCGTTGCGGGTGCACGGGCTGCAGATCTTGTCCAGTGCGCATCCGGGACCCGACAGTCCCAGGGTGCACCGGTGACACTGTGTCAGGGGCGTGATGAGGGAGAGCGGTCGTCGGAGACGTCGCGGAGACCCTCACGCATCCACAGCCGCGTCCGGCTCGACTCCGCCGTGATGCCCGGACATCGCCGGGAGACCTTGATGAAGACCACGTCGTCTGCGACGCCCGATCCTTCTTCGCCGCCACACCCCAACCATTTCCCGGAGCCGACGGAGCCGTCGTGTGTGCAAGAGGAGTGTGACCATGCGTGACATGGACGATGTCGTCGCCGTGGTGGGGATGGCTTGCCGATTTCCGCAGGCGCCGACGCCGGAGGCTCTGTGGCGTCTGCTCCGTGACGGAGAAAGCGCGATCACCAGCGCCCCTCCCGACCGGTGGGGTACGCGCCGACCGGAGACCGGGAAGCCGTCCTCGACTCTCCGGGGTGGCGTACTCGACGACGTCGACCGGTTCGATCCCGGGTTCTTCGGCATATCGCCGCGCGAGGCCGCAGCCATGGACCCGCAACAGCGGCTCATACTCGAACTGGGTTGGGAGGTTCTCGAAGACGCCGGTGTCGTGCCCGCGTCCGTACCGGATTCCGCACTGGGCGTGTTCGTGGGTGCCATGTGGGACGACTACGCCCCCCTGGCGTATTCGGACGACACGCTCACGTCGCAGCACATGATGACCGGCATACATCGCAGCGCGATCGCCAACCGCCTGTCGTATGTGCTGGGCTCGCACGGGCCGAGCATGGTGGTCGACAGCGGCCAGTCCTCCTCGCTGGTGGTGGTGCACCTCGCCGCCGAGAGTCTGTTGCGAGGGGAGTCGCTGCTCGCGATCGCGGGCGGGGTCAACCTGGGCCTGCTGCCGCAGAGTTCGGCCATCTCGTCGCGATGGGGAGCGATCTCGCCGGATGGTGAGTGCCACACCTTCGACGCGCGGGCCAACGGCTATGTCCGCGGCGAAGGCGGAGGGGCGGTCCTGCTGAAGTCCCTCCGACTCGTCTGCGGCCGAGCGGATCGCGGTGGCGTCCGAGGCCGCGCGACGGTGGGTGGACGGTGCGCCCACTGGTGACTGGACCGCGTTCACGCACATGCTCGCCGAGGACGTACGATTCAGCGTTCCTTCGCTCGGGCTGCCTCCGACCGGCGTGGGCTTGGCCGAGGCCGCCCGGTTCTTCTCATTCCTGGCTGACAACTGCGCACCACACTGGTCATCAAGAATGTGCTGGCCAACGGCAGTGCCGTGGGCTTCGAGATCCGCTCAGAGGGCATCGTCCAGGGCCGTATGACGGCCAACCATCTCCTTCTCGTGCTGGTCGTGCACGAGAGTGTGGTCACCGGCTTCCGTGAATACATCGCCTGGCCCGGTGGTCTACACGACATCACGGTCGGGCGAGACTTGCTCGACTGAATCATCCAAAGTCGACGACGCCGGCCGCTGAGCCGGCGTCCGCCCCGACACGCTACCGGTCCTCAAGGACCCCGATGGAAACAGCGGCGACCTCCTCCGGGCGCCTGACCCGGTCCGGTGGCACACGCGTGGCGAGCTGCCGCTTGAACCGCTCCCGGGGCGGAGGGGGACGGACAAGCGCCGGGCAGAACGGATGCCGACGAGAGCCATCGTCAGTCGAGGAGTTTGTCGAGTGTGATGGGCAGTTCACGGATTCTGATGCCTGTGGCGTTGTACACGGCGTTGCCGACCGCGGCAGCCGAGCCCACGGTGCCGAGTTCGCCGACTCCTCGAGCCCCTTGGGGTGTGTAGACGGTGTCGGGGTGGTTTAGCCAGTGGACGTCGAGGTCGGGGATGTCGGCGTTGACGGGGACGAGGTAGTCGCCGAGGTTGCTGGAGGCCAGTCGTCCGGTGGCTTCGATGGGGTTGGTTTCGAGCAGGGCGTGGCCGATGCCGAAGATGACGCCGCCGATGATCTGGCTGCGGGTGGTCTTGGCATTCACTACTTGGCCGACGTCGACGACGGTGGTGAAGCGGTTGACGCGTACTTCGCCGGTGTAGCGGTTGACGCGTACTTCGCAGAAGTGGGCGCCGAAGCCGTGGTAGGCGTACGAGCCGTCGTCGGTGCGTGCTTCTGAGCTTCCGACGGCCTCGACCCCGGATGTCTTTGTGACCTTGAGGAGGGAGGAGAAGCTGATGGCGTCGTTGCTGTGTGTGCTGAGGAAGCCGTTGCGGTAGCGGACTTCGTCCGGTTCCTTGCCGTGGAACGGTGAGTCCGGATGGGTGGTCGCTTTATCGACCAGCGCCTTGATCGCCGCCTGCGCCGCGGACGCTATGGCTGGAGTCGTGCTTCCTGTGGCAGACGAACCGGCCGCGGCGGCGCCAGGGGGCAGGGTGGTGTCGCCCAGGAGGGGTGTGATCCGGCGGACCGGGATCTCGAGCGCGTCGGCGGTGAGTACGGCGAGTACGGTGGTGGAGCCGGTGCCCAGGTCGGAGGTGGCGGAGGCGACGGTGACGGTGCCGTCGTCGTGGAAGCGGATGCGTGCGCTGGCGGGGCCGCGGTTGGCCGGGTAGATGGCGGTGGCCATTCCTGTGCCGATCAGCCACTGGCCTTCGGTCCGGCTCCGGGGGCGTGCCCGCCGCTTTGACCAGCCGAATCTCTTGGCGCCGACTTCGTAACACTCCCGTAGATGCTTGCTCGACCAGGGGTGCGTGGTGCCGGGTACGACCGTGGCGTAGTTCCGCAGACGCAGTTCCAGGGGGTCGATGTTCAAGGCGACGGCCAACTCGTCCATCGCCGTTTCGATGGCGAAAGCGCCAGGTGCTTCGTTGGGGGCGCGCATGGCCCAGGTCGGAGATATGTCCAGGGGGACCACGCGCTGGTCGATGGCGAGGTTGGGCGTCTTGTAGAGGACTGCCGAGACGTCATCGGCCGGCCTTAGGGGCCACCCGCCAACAAGCGGCATGGCGGAGTCGGATTCGTGGCTGACGGCGTTCAGGGTGCCGTCGGCGAGAGCGCCGAGCCGGACGGTCTGGGTGAGCGCACTGCGGTGGCCCACGACCGTGAACACCTGCTCCCGGGTGAGCACGAGCTTGACGGGGCGCTCCAACTCGAGAGCGGCCGCGGCGGCCAGGGTCGCCTCACTCCAGCAGATGACACGGCTGCCGAACCCGCCGCCGACATAAGGGCAGATGACACGCACCCGGTCGACCGCGACACCGAGTTGCGTGGCGAGTGACACCCCATGCCTGGGCGGAAACTGTGATCCGGTGTAAGCCGTCAGATGACCATCCCGCCATACGGCGACGGTGGCGTGCGGTTCCATCGCGACGTGGTGCTGAGCGGCTTGCGAGAAGGTGGCCTTCACAGTCACCTTGCTGGCGGCCAGGGCCTCGTCCAGGGACTTCACACCCGGCGCGAGCAGCGTTGAACGTGCGGGCGGGTCGCCCGGTCGCCCAGGGGCACTGATGCCCGGACTGCCCGCGGCGAGCGAGACCTTGGGGTCCTCGCTGTCATAGCGGGTTACCACGAGGGCGGCAGCGTCACGGGCCTGTTCGAAGCTGTCGGCCACGACCAGGGCGATGACTTGTCCGCGATAGCGGACGGTGCGGTCCTGGAGAGGCGAGAAGTTCTCACCGAAGCCGGGTAGCGGCGCGTACAGCTTGAAGGCGTTGAACGGTGTGTGGACGGCTGCGACGCCCGGGGCCCGCAGAGCGGCCTCGGTGTCCATCTCCAGGATACGGCCGCGGCCAATGGTGCTGAGGACGACGTAGCCGTACGCCATGCCCGGCAGATTGTGGTCGGAGGCGTACTGGGCTCGGCCGGTGACTTTCGCCGGTCCGTCGACCCGGTCCGTCTCGCCTCCGAGGATCTTGCTGGTCATCGGGCGCCTCCCACAGTGATCAGAGCACGCACCAGGGTGCGCCGCAGCAGTTCGACTTTGAACTCGTTGTGGGCCAAGGGACGTGCTTCCTCGATGGATTGGGCTGCGGCCGTCTCATACGTGGCTTCGGTGGCCGGCTTGCCGATCAGCGCGCTTTCCACCGCGGGCAGTCGCCACGGTCGTGTCCCTACGCCTCCGACGGCTATCCGCGCCTCGTGGATGGTGTTGCCCTGTATCCGGAGCGCCACGGCGGCCGAGGTGAGAGCGAACTCGTAGGACTGCCGGTCGCGGATCTTGAGGTAGCCGGATCGGGTGGTCTTTGCCAGTGGTGGGACGGTGATCGCGGTGATCAGCTCCCGGGGCCGCAGGTGATGCTCGAGATGCGGGGTGTCGCCGGGCAGGCGGTAGAAGTCCTTTAGCGCGGTGGTGCGTTGGCCGCCTGGACCGTACACCTGGAGTTGGGCGTCCAGGGCCACGAGGGCCACGGCCACATCACTGGGATGGGTGGCCGCACAGGACGTGCTGGTGCCGAGGATCGCGTGCCCACGGTTCTCACCGTCGAGCGCGGGGCAGCCGCTGCCGGGTTCTCGTTTGTTGCAGGGCATCGTGGTGTCGCGGAAGTAGCCGCACCGGGTCCGCTGCAGGAGGTTCCCACCCATACTCGCCATGTTCCGCAGCTGCGGGGAGGCACTGAGCTCCAATGCCTGGGAGATGACGCGGTAGCTGCCACGCAGAAGGGGATGCTCTGCGACGTCGCTCATGCGCTCCAGCGCACCCAGGAAAAGTCCGTCCCGGTCGTATCTGACGCCCTTGAGTGGGAGCCGGTTGATGTCCAGGACTCGCTCGGGTGCCATCACTTCGAGCTTCATCAGGTCGACCAGGGTGGTGCCGCCGGCCAGGTACCGGGTGTTGTCGGTGGCTCGGTCCACGGCGGTACTCAGACTGCGGGGGGTGTCGAAGTCGAAGGCACGCATCAGCGCATCTCCTTCCGGGCGTCGGTGATGGCCGCTCTGATGCCGGGATAGGCGCTGCACCGGCAGATGTTGCCGGACATGTGTTCACTGATGTCCTCGTCGCTGTCGGCATGTCCTTCTTCGACGCAGGCGACGGCGGACATGATCTGCCCGGGTGTGCAGAAACCGCACTGGAAGCCCTCATGGGCCACGAACGCCTTCTGCATGGGATGGAGTTCACCATCGCGGGCGAGGCCCTCGATCGTGGTGACCTTCTTGCCGTCCAGCGTGGCGGTCAGCGTCAGGCAGGACACGACCCGGCGTCCGTCGACGTGCACGGTGCAGGCACCACACTGCCCGCGGTCACAGCCCTTCTTCGTCCCGGTCAGGTCCAAGTCTTCGCGCAGGGTGTCCAGAAGCGTGGCGCGCGGATCCACCTCCAGCTGCTGCGTACGGTTGTTGATGACCGCGCGCACCGTCACCAGGCCTTCCGACTTCTCCGGCGCAGCGGACGCCAACTCGCCGGCCACTACGGTTCCAGCGACCACGGCTCCGGTGCCGCCGATGAAGTTGCGGCGAGAGAATCCACGGGGCCGACGCTTCTTTCGGGACTGTGATGCCACATGCTCCTCCAGTATTTCTCCGCGCTCCCGCCGTGCAGCGGCAGAAGTGGCGATGGGGAATTCGTCTGCTGCGGTGCCCGACGTCGTGGATGAACGGCGGGGCCCAGGGGCGAAGCCGATGGTTGTGAAGACCACCGGAAGGCGTTCTGCTCGCAGGCCGTACCGAGGCGATGAGCAGTGTGAGCCGCCCCGGCGAGTCTGAATCAGATGCTGCACTCGAGCGCTCCGCTTAACCAGGGCCTGACGATCCCCCTGTGACTGGGCACTATCCGGGACGCGCCGTTTCCATCCGAGCGTCGCTACGGTGATGGCCCCGGCGGACTCGTGACCGACGACGCCCCGCGAAGGGGGCCGGCCGATACGGTCGCCCGGTATCTGTCTCATCAGGCCGGCGCTCACGCCGTATCCGCTGAGGCCCTTCCCGGCCTCCGACCTAGCAGCACAACGGCACGAACGTCGTTGCCATCCAAGAGCTGCCAGGCCACTCCAGCGTGGTCAAGTCCGGGATCTGCTTCGGCCCTCGGGAAGTGCGAGGGCTGAGGGACGACGAGCCGAGGAGCCCGCCAAGGCCGACTGCGCGGCCGGTCGCACGGTCCAGGCGGGTCGGGCGGGCGAGTCCGTGGCGGGTGAGGACGCGGTGCGGTGCACGGTGGCCGGGTTCGGGCCCAGGAGGTAAGCGATGCGGGCGGCCGGTCACCGTCGGCGAAGGACACGGACCTTGATGATCCGCAGCAACCGCCGGCCCTCGTCATCGTCGATCCCGCGTACGCGTACTCGTTCTGCCACCCGCACACCATGACCGCCGCCCCCATCCTGAGAAGGACCCCGAACGTCGCGTCACAGCACGACAGGGCAAACGTTCACTGCTACGGCACTAGCTTTTGCGGGGCCGGCGGGCGTGGAGGACGAACGCCGGGGGCGTGTTGCGCCACACGGTCCGACTGGGGACGACCTCCTCGAAGCTCTCGGCCAGCAGGGCGCGAAAGCGGCGAGCGGCGGACAGGGGAACGGCGTGGACGTAGGTGAAGGCTGTGAACGTACCCGCAGAGCCGAGCGCTTCGGCCGTCGCGGCCATGAGCTGCTGCTGGGTGGCGGGCGGGAAAAGGGCCCAGGGAAGGCCACTGATGACCACGTCCGCGCGGTGGATGCCCCGTGCGTCCAGCAATTGCCGCAGGTCCCCGGCGTCATGCTGGATCACCTCCGCCCCCGGGTGGCGGTGTTGGAGACGCTGAGCGAGAACCGGATCGATCTCGATGGCCAGGTGGCGTCCCCGGCCTCCGAGCCTGCGCTGAATCTCAACCGTGAACGGGCCGGTGCCGGCGCCCAGTTCGACCACCACGGGCTCACCGCGTTCGGGTATTGAAGCGGAGGCTGCCTGGGCCAGGTGGCGGGAGCTGGGTGCTATGGCGCCCATGCGGCCCGGTGCCCGCACCCACCGCCGGAGGAACAGGGCGATATCGTTCGGTTCTCCGGAGGGCCTGCAGAGACTGCCCTGCCGAGCCGAAGAGGGCGCCTTGCTAGTGGTCATGGTGGATGCCCTTCCTGGAGAGAGTCAGCGGGCCCCGGCGCTGGGCCTGCTTCGAAAGATCACGAGCTGCGGCTGTGATCACGTTGTTCGGGGCAGACCCGAGCGGGGACGGGCGGGAACGTCGCGGTCCAGCCACTTGCGTGCCGTCCTTGGATGCGCGGCCGGGTATTGCGTGGCGGGCGTGACCCGGGACGGTGTCGTGTGTGTCGAGCTGGTCCGGCGGTACAGGCCGCGGGTGGCCCTGGTCGACATCAGCGTGTTGTGGCTGAACTGGCTGGGGGCCTTCCGGGCGCTGAGCCGGAGGCCGGGCGGATCCCCTGGGAGGCGGCGCCCACAGAGAATGCGTCGAGCCTCTCAGCCGTTCGGGATCGAGACCTGTGCCAGCTGTTCGGAGATGCGCCAGACGCGTTGGGCCTGTTCGGTGCTGTGGAGGCGGGAGTAGAGCTGCTGTTCTCCGGGAGGGCCGCCCAAGTTCCCGAGTCCGCTCGGCCCGTAGAACCCGCCGCGCTGGGCGTCGGGAGAGGTGGCGGCGTAAAGGGCAGGGAGCTGTGCGGTATCGACGGTTCCGACGAGGATGCCGCAGGCGGACATGGACCGGATCATGCGTACGCTCAGGGTGTCTTTGTCGCGGCCGACTTCGGGCTGTGCGGCGAGGAGGTTCGTGGGGGCGATTCCGGGGTGGGAGAGGTTGCTCGTGATGCCCCAGCCGTTTGCCTGGCTGCGCCGGTCGAGTTCGAGGCCGAAGAGCCCGAACGCGATTTTCGACTGGCTGTAGGCCTTCGTGGCGTCGTAGGAGCGCGACCAGTTCAGGTCGTCCCAGTTGATGGAGTGGCGGTTGGCCGCGACGCTGACCTGCGAGGTCACACGGGCGTGGCCGGCGCGCAGCAGCGGCAGCAGGTGGGCCACCAGGGCGAAGTGGCCGAGGTGGTTGGTGCCGAACTGGAGCTCGAACCCGTCGGCGGTTGTCCGCCGGTCGGGCGGGGTCATCACACCGGCGTTGTTGATGAGCAGGTGGATCGGCCGGCCATCCTCGAGCAGCGTCCTGCCGAGGGCGGCGACGGAAGCGAGAGACGACAGGTCGAGCTCACGGAGCGACACGTCCGGGTCGGGACTCGCCTGCCGGATCGAGGCGAGCGCCGCCTCGCCCTTACGCGGATTTCGCACAGGCAGCAGCACCTCGGCCCCCGCCGCGGCAAGCCTCGTCGCGATCCCAAGACCGATCCCGTCACTTGCCCCGGTGACCACAGCACGCTTCCCGGACAGGTCGGGCACGGCGATATCGATATGTTTGCGTGACAACGTCCACCCCAGATAGTTGTGCCGTTGCCCCCACTGTTGTGGAAGACGTCGGCGTTATTCAGGGCTGCCCGATCCGCTGATGCGGGGGGCCAGGTTCCGCCAGGTCCGTAGCTGGAAAGGTCGGTCGGCGCTGCGGCCGCGTCAATACGCGAATGGGGGATCAACAGTCCGTGGATGCGGGGATTTGCGGAGGGTACAAATGAGCTTTGAAGGATGTGCACTGGTGAGAGAGGTACATATATTGATCGACCGGACCGAACTGGCGGAGTTCCTCCGGCGCCGCCGGGAGTCGCTGCAACCCGAAGACGTCGGCCTGCCGCGCGGAGGCCGCCGTCGCACCGATGGGCTGCGGCGAGAGGAAGTGGCCGTCCTCTGCCGCATGTCGACGGACTACTACGCACGGCTGGAACGGGGGCGCGGCCCCCAGCCGTCCGAGCGGATGATCGCTTCCATCGCGCAGGGACTCCACCTTTCCCTCGACGAGCGCGATCACCTGTTCCGGCTCGCCGGACACAACCCGCCCCCGCGGGGCGCGGACAATGAGCACATCAGCCCCGGCCTGCTGCGCATCCTCGACCGTCTGCAGGACACTCCCGCGGAGATCGTCTCCGAGCTCGGCGAGACGCTGCGGCAGACTCCGCTGGCCGTCGCGCTCACCGGCGACCTGACGGTCTTCAGCGGCCCGGCCCGCAGCATCGGCTACCGATGGTTCACCGATCCCGCCACGCGACAGCTCTACGCCCCTGACGGCCATCCATTCCTCACCCGCATGTTCGCCTCTGGCCTGCGAGGGGTGGCCACGCTGCGGGGCCCAGGTTCTCGCGCGGCCCACCACGTCGACCTACTGCTCGCTGAGAGTGAAGAGTTCCGTGAGGTGTGGAACGACCACGAGGTCGGCATCCGCCCCGATGAGGTGAAGCACTTCGTCCACCCCGATGTCGGCGCACTGGAGCTGACCTGCCAAACACTCCGCGCCCCCAATCAGTCGCATTTCCTGATCGTCTACACCGCCATTCCCGGCAGTGAGAGCTACGAGAAGCTCCAGCTCCTGTCGGTCATAGGGCCGCATGCGCTTCGCTGAGGCGCCCCGTTCCCATGGGAGAACATGAGCGAACCTGACAGTCGCCGATCGGGCTCGATCTCGGGGGACGTACGTCCGAGGAGGTCGTGGTCTCGATCGTCGCGGAGCTGGTCGCCGTGTGGTTCGGGCGCGGTGGGTGGCCGGCTTAGTTCGGTGTCTCACTGACCGGCGCCGGCCTTGCCCCGTCACCTGCCAGCCGTCGACCGGCGCCAGGTCGACCGGCGAGTCGACGGCGGCGTTGGCTTCTGGGTATCACCGGAGCGAAAAGCTGGTCAGGTAGGTCCAAATGCCGGCCGTTAGGGCCTCTGGCCGAGTCCAGGGGCCCCATGACTGCCGAGGCGCACCGCATCACTTCTCGGTTGGCACGTGACAGCTGACGCTGTGGGCAGTTCTTTCAGAAGAGCGCGAGCGGGTTAACAGGCACCCCGGTCAAACCATGAATACGTGGCGGTGCCGCCATGAGCAGAAACGCGTAACGCCCCAGCTCTGCGCTGACCGCGGCGAGTTCCTCCAGCTCGGCGGCATCGATCAGCGGCATGCCCATCAGTGGCAGGCCGACTCCATGCAGCGGGGCGGGACAAGCGGGGTCCAGCGCAGGATGCGCGTCGCCGATGTCGCCGACGTAGAGCGCGACGCCACGGTGGTGCATCCATCGCACCGCGTCCAGACTCATCCCCGGCATGGGCCTTGCGGGATCGGGCGTCATGGGCCATCCGCAGCGCACTACCAGGGCGTCCCCGGACTCCAGCCGCACACCCTGGCGTTCCTCGGCTGCGTCGAAGTCTCGCGAGGTAACCGCATAGCCGCTGGGCAGTGGGCCGTTGACCGTCAGGTCGAGCAGGACGCCCCGGGTTACTATCCCGGAGGCGAACGCCGTCGTGGAGCCGTGCTGTGCTCCGGCGGGTGTCACGCTCTCTCCCAGGAGCCGTCCCGGGTAGACCCGCCCGTCGCGCGGCATGTGCGCCAGTGCGTCGAGGTGTGTCGAGCGTGGATGGTGATTGGTGACCATCATCATCTCAGCCGTCGCGATCGCCGGAGAACCGGTGTACACCATCACTTGTTGGACCGGCGAGGCGTCCTGCGTGGAAGGAGCGAAGGGGCCGCTGATGAGCGGCGTCGGCCGGATCGGTATCGCCAGCGACACCGCCCGCCCTGAGTGGACCTCCGCGGCACCTCTGGTTCGGGCCTCTTCGGTGATCAGGTTGAGCGTGCCTCCTTCATCATCATCACCCCAGCGGCCCCAGTTGTTCGGTAGATCTTGAGTGCTGCCTGCGACGACATTCACGCTTGGTGCTTCCATGTCGGTGACCATCCAATATCGGGGTTTGGATCCACGCGGTTTGTAACTAGTATGTATGCGCCGGACAGTTGGGGCGCGCGTGCCGACTGCCGAGCGGCTGCGTCACCATCGGAATCTGCGCCTGCGTCAGGACGTGCCGCTCCGCCGCATTCGCCCCATGGGAGGGCTTGAGGGGGTTGTGCATCCGCCTCCTGGCCTGGTTCTCCAGTCGGGCGCACCTCTCCTGGTGCCTTTGGGTAGTAAGCCCAAATCGACGAGGGCGGGCGAGCTGTCGGAGGGGAAGTACAAAGCCTTGATTTGTCCTCGGACCGCATGTTGTCTCCAGTACGCCCATCCATGAAAACTTCCGTCATCCCAGCCTGAACAGACACCGGGCGTCACCCAGAGGTCCCAGGCCGGACAGCACACGGCAGGGCAGCAGCCGGCCCCGGCTCAACAGGCACAACGCATCTCACGATCCGATGGATCAACACTTCCGGACTGCCGCGAATACCGGCGCGAGGTTCGGCTCGGCGCCGAACGTCCCCATGGCAACGGGTGACTACTTCGTGTGGCCGCGAGCGATGCACACCCGTTCAGTAGCAGTTCTCTCCGACCTGCGGCAGTTGGGCTGACACGACAGTGAAGCTTTCCGTCTGTCTGCCTGGCGTTGTAGGCAGCGGCGGCCCCCGACCGCAACGGAAGTGACCCGCTCAGGGGGGCTCGGGCCAGGATTCGACCGGATCCTGGCCCGAGCCGGTACCCACCCGACCGCCTCAGTGTGTCGGTTCGACGATTTCCTGGGTGCCGATGACCGCAAGCAGGTCGAGGAGGTTGGCGCTGCCCGTACCGACTGCGGGAGTGAACCAGAGCAGCCGCTGCCTTCCGTCCTCAGTGAACAGGTTGAGGCAGTTGACCTCGATCACTCCGAGCGCATGGTGGTTGAGGCGTTTGCGGTCATCTCGCCGGAACGCGACGTCGTGTTCGGCCCATACGGCAGCGAATTCGGGGGAGACGTCGAGCAGCGCGCTGATCATCGAAGTGGCTTCGGTGTCCCTGTCAGCGCGCCGGGCGGCGGCTGCACGAAGGTCGGCAACCAAGGCGCGGGACTGAATATCGTGGTCGGCTTCTGGATACAGGTTCCGGGTGTCAGGGTCGGTGAACCACCGATAGAGAAGACTGGCCCGGGTGCCTCGGAAGTCGGAGTGGTCTCCGATCAGCGCTACCGCGAGCGGGTTCTGCACGAGCGTTACGTGCAAGTCGGTGATGAGTTGTGCAGGTGTCGAGGTCAGGCGATTGAGGAGATCGAGCATCCCGGGGTGAACGTGTGAGGCGGCTCCGCCGTGCATGGGCACCGGGCGGTCCGCGAGGCGGTACAGATAGTCGCGTTCGTCAGCGCTCAGGCGCAGGGCCCTCGCCAGTGCGGCGATCATTTGCTCGGACGGCTGGGACCCCGCTCCGCGTTCGAGTTCGTTGTAGTAGTCCACTGATGCTCCGGCGAGCTGGGCGACCTCTTCACGGCGCAGCCCGGGCACCCGGCGCCGAGGCCCTGAAGGAAGTCCCACATCGGTCGGACGGATGCGTTCACGCCGCGAACGCAGAAAAGTACCCAGCTCGGCGTATTTTGCAGAACCCATACCACCATTTTGCACTTGGCGGGGTCGCGGACCCAGGGGTTGACACCCCCTGGTTACGCCGGTGGGCGCCGTGCATCGTGGAGGACATGACGACGAACGAGCAAGGTCGTGAACCTGCGGCCGCGCGGGATGCCATCGTCACCGGCGGATCGCGCGGAAACGGCCGGGCGGTTCCGGGCAAGCTCGCCCGGGAAGGCCTTGCCGTCGTGGTGAACCACGCCCGCGACGCGGCTGCCGCTGAGGAGACGGTGAAGGAGCTCCACTGCTGGTGGACGGAACGGCTAAATCCTGCGGGCCAACGGGGACGTGGTGTGACGAAACCACTGAACTGATCAAGTTCGGCAACGGACCCCTACCTCACTCAGGGAGAAACACCCATACCTTTCGCCAACTTCAAGGTTGCCGCAGGCTCCCCTCACCGCCGAAGACGTCCCACCACCGTCGTGCTCATCGACGAAGTCGTCGCGCCGGCAGGGGTGTCGCCAGCCGCGACGTGACCGCCGCCATGCTCAAGAGCGACGCCTGACACCACCACGCTCAGTGGCTCCTACGCCCGGACCGTGGACCACGACAGGCGTTCTGCCGACCGCACCACTCACTCGATCACCCGAGTCATCACGGCTACCGATATCCAGCACCTAGCAAGGGAGTTGTCGTTGTGAAGAACTGGCCGTCCCTCCTCCTCGGAGTCACCCTCGTCGTCGGTCCGATCCCGCAAGCTCACGCACATCAGGGCCAGCATGTATCTCCTACGCCGACCGCGCAGGCAACGGTGTCACCACAAATTTCCTACGGGAAGGGCTGGCGACCGCTGGCACCTATCGCCGGCGGAGCCAGGCAGGAGCACGGCCTGGCCGCCGTCGGCAGCAAGGTCTACCTCATCGGCGGCATAAGTCCTGACGGTACCGGTGCTTTCACTACCACGAGACGCGTGGAGGTCTACGACACAGAACGCGGTACCTGGGCGAGCGCCGCCCCCCTGCCGGTCGAGATGAACCACCCGAATGTTGCTGTGGTTGACGGAAAGATCTACGTCATCGGCGCCCTGTCCGGCGGCGCCAGTTGGCAGGCGTTGCGTGACAGCTTCGTCTATGACACCCGAACGAACGAGTGGACGCGGCTGCCGTCCGTGCCCGTGGGCCTTGAGCGGGGGAGCGCTGCGGTAGGCGTGCACGGCGGCAAGATCTACCTCGCTGGAGGCATGCGGACTCTCACGCCGGGGCCGGGGGGCCTTCAGGACACCGTGGACACGGTGTCCTCGTACGACGTGCGCACCGGCCGGTGGCAGAGGCTGCCGAGTCTGCCAGAAGCCCGTGACCACGTCGGCGGGGCCATTATCGGTACCAAGCTCTACGTGGTCGGTGGCCGTGATCGGGGGCAGGTGAACGTGCGCGACACCGTCTACTTCTACGACCTCCGCTCGGGCCGCTGGTCTCAGGGGGCACCCATGCCGACAGCCCGAGGCGGCCTGGCCTCCGCTGTCGTCGGCACGAAGATCTACACCTTCGGAGGCGAGGGCAAGCACGACGGCCACAATCCCAACACCGTGTTCGACGAGACCGAGGCGTACGACACGGTCCGGAACAAGTGGCAGAAGCTTGCCCCGATGGCTGTCCCGCGCCATGGAACGGCAGCCGTCGCCGTAGGCAGCGCTATTTACATTCCAGGTGGGGGTACCGCAGCCGGAGGCAGCCCCGTGGACGTCAACGATGCCTACGTGCCTGTGCGACAACTGCACGCAGCGGCCGGCACTGCTGCACGCTTGGCCGAGCGGGAGCACCAGAACCAGGTACCTGAGAAGAAGGACTGCTAAGCCGTTTCGTTCGGATCATCTGATCGTTGGTCTGGGTGTGCCGTTAACCTCGATCTTTCGTGACGGTTGGTCGGTTCTTTCGGTGGGCCGTTTCGGCTTGTCGCACGGATTGTGGGCAGGGTGGCAGCGCGGCTGTCGTGCCGGCTGAACGCCGGTTTCCACGGTTCCGGCGGGAGTGCTGCTGGTGCAGGGAGGGGCTGTTGAGGCTGGTCAGCCTGGGTTTGGAAGGGCGTCGAGGCGTCGGACAGCGTCGGTGATGACGTCAATCCAGGGCCACTGGCGGGCGAACCGGAGGTGCCGCCGACGGGCGGTGCTGACCAGCTGAGCGGCGGCGGAGAACAGCCGCTGCCGCAGTCGGCGGGGCTCCCAGAGCCGGGGCCTGCCGGCCAGCGCGAGCATGGGCAGCCAGGCCAGCAGGTCGAGCGCGAGCTGGACGATCTCCAGCCAGATCTGGTTCTGGGCGGTGTCGTGCAGGGGCAGATTGCGCAGACCGGTGGCACGCGCATTGCGGATGCGGTCCTCCGCCCTGGCCCGTCGGCGGTGCCGCAGTTCCAGGTCTGTGATCTTCCCGTCCGATGTGTTGGTGGCGAAGCAGGTGAGCCGTAGTCCGTCGGCATCGGTGAAGCGCAACTGGGCTCCGGGGCGCGGCCGTTCCTTGCGGACCACCAGCCGCATCCCCCTGGGCCAGCCCTTGAGGACGTCGCCGTCGAGTTCGGCGGTCCAGGCGCCCTCGCGGATCTCGCCTCCGGGTTCGACGGCGGGTGTCCAGGCGGAGGCCGGGACATTGAGCACGGCCTGATGGATGGCGTCGGTGATGGTCATCCCGACCGAGTACGACAGCCACCTCCCGCGCCTGGAGAGCCAGGCCAAAAACTCGTGAGTACCGCCCGCGGAGTCGGTGCGAATCAGTGTGGACCGGCCTCGCCGATGCCGTTTTGGGGAGCTGGGCCAGGGCGAGTCGGGTAGTGGTGATGTGGTCGGCCGCGGTGTTGCTGCCCGCGTTCCCCGGCCGCAGCAGGGCCGCGACAGGCTCTCCGGTGCCGCCGCTTCCGTGATCGACGAAGCCCATCAGCGGATGGTGGCCGAAGGACTTCTTCCAGGTCGCAGCCGCGTCCTGCTTCTCGGAGTGCGCCAGCACCAGCACACCGTCCAGGTCCACGATCACCTCGCCTGCGGCATCCGGCGCCGACGTCCCGGCCAACTTCCATACCCGCGCGCGTACTTCGGACCGCGCGGCACGGATCGCGTGAAGGGCCTTCGGCCCGGCCGTGGCGAGGGTGTCGATGAGCCGCGAGACGGTCGGGTCGGAAGCCACCGGCCCGAACACCGCCGGCTCGGCCCGCAGCATTCCCACATCCGCGAGACAGTCCCCGCCGAGCGCGACCGCCATGGCCACATCCAGCAGTATCTTCCCCGGATCGTGCACCGCCCGCGGCTTGCGCCACGGTGTCAGAACTGCAGATATCGCCTGGTCCAGCCCGGTCTTGCGGGCCGTCTCCACCAGCAGCACCGCCCCGGCCTGCGAGACCACTGTCCGGCCACCACCCTCGACGCGGACACGCGGGTAGAACCCGATACGCTTCTTCACCTGGGAAGTGCCTCCGGCGGTGGCAGGAACAAGGACCTCGACAATCCTCATTCTTGCTGGTCAGAGGCACTTTTCGTTTGTCTGACCACCCGTCGGACACCAGGCTTCATGAAAGCGCGAGGTTAACTGACGTGCAGTGGGCGCGGATCGAGCCGTTGCTTCCGGACCGGTTGCCGAAGCAGGGTGGTCGATGGAGGGATCACCGGGAGGTGATCGACGCGATCGCTTTCAAGTTCCAGCCGGATCGCAGTGGGTCCATCTGTCGGAGAAGTTGGGCCTTGGACCTTGATCCTGGACGCGCAGCATCCCGACATCCGCGAGGCAGTCCCCGCCCAGAGCGACCGCGAGGGCCACATTCATCAGGATCTTCCCGGGTCGTGCACCGCCCGAGGGCGTCGCCACGGTGCCGGCGCCGCCGGTATCGCCTGGTCCAGCCCAGCCTTGCGGGCTGTCTCGACCAGCAGCACGGCTCCGGCTTGGGACACCACCCCACGGCCCCCGCCCTCGACGCGGACACGCGGGTAGCACCCGATAGTCTTCCTCACCTGAAAAGTGCCTCCGACGGTAGCAGGAACAAGGACCTAGACAATCCTCATTCTTGCTGGTCAGAGACACTTCTCGATTACCTGACCACCCGTCGGACAACCCGCTTCATGAAGCGCGCGGCTAGAGGACCGGCGGGCACGGGCACCACACGGACTGTGCAGTTGCCCGCGGAACTCACCCGCCTGACAGCTCAGTGGAGCCCGTCGAAGTCGGTCTGAAACCGCATCACCTCGTCCTCAGCCACACCGTCCTGAAGGAAGGGTGCGTTCTCCACGGCCGTTTCATCACCGCACTTCGTCGCGCACAGATTCTCCGTGTCCTCCGGAAATCACCCTCGCGGAGGATGAACCGGAAACCAGACCTCCACCTTCTCGACCGCGTTCTCCATATGCTCGTCTGCGACGGGCTCAAGGGCCTGTCCGACGCCGTCGAGACCGTCTGGCCGAAGACGATCGTGCAGACCTGCGTGGTCCACCTCCTGCGGAACTCCTTCCGCTATGCCGCCCGCCAGGACTGGGACAAGACTGCGAAGGTTCTCAAGCCCGTATACACTGCGGCGGCCGAGGACGCCGCACTCGAGCGCTTTGCTGAGTTCGCCGATGCCTGGGGCAAGAAGTATCCGGCGATCGTCCGGCTCTGGGAGAACGCGTGGGAGGGGTTCACGCCGTTTCTCCGCTTCGACACCGAGATTCGCCGCATCGTCTGCACGACGAACGCGATCGAGTCCGTCAACGCGCGGATCCGGCGGGCGGTCAAGGCCCGCAGTCACTTCCCAACGAGCAGGCCGCCTTGAAGTGCGTCTACATGGCGATCGTCTCGCTCGACCCCAGCGGCAAGGGCCAGGCCCGCTGGACCATGCGCTGGAAAACCGCCCTGAACGCCTTCGACATCACCTTCGACGGCCGACTCTCCGCAGCCCGACAGTAGCTCTCAACAACCCGAGTTGTACCGTTCGTTTGACAGACCCCGGTAACCGCGCGCCGCCGCTAGCTCCGTACTTCGCGGGTCGTTGATTCAGGTCGAGTCGGGGGCCGGGCGGTGTCTGTTGCGGGGGTGGTGGCGTTGACCGGGCGTGATGAGAACTTCCCGGTCCCCGCGGCCACGATCGCAGCGTCCGCGTATGGAATGCCTGGTCAGCGCTGTGGTGGAGAAGCGTCTGGGCGCTCTGCCTGTCGCTGCTGAGTTTTCGCGTCGGCTGGACATGGCCGGGATCATCGACCGTCTGTGCCCTGGCCGGGAGACCGCCCATGCGACGGCCAGGTCATCGAGGTCCTGGTGGCCAACCGGCTGACCGCGCCCGCACCGTTGTGGCGGGTGGATGACTGGGCGCGGGACTGGGCTGTGGAAGAGGTCTTCTGCATCGAAAGCGAGTTGCTCAACGACGACCGGCTCGGCCGGGCCCTGGACGCGATCGCTCCGCACCTGCAGGAGACACCCGACAGCATCGGTGCCCGCGCGATCGGTGAGTTCGGCATCGATGTGGCGACGATGCACTGGGACATGACGTCCATGTCGTTGCACGGCGCTTACCCCGCCGACGACCAGGACGAGGAGTGTCCCCGGGTCGGGTACAAGCGCCCCAAGGACCGCAGGTTCGATCTCAAGCAGATCCAGTCCGTTTGGAACGGGTGACGAGGGTCGAACTCGCGCTCATCACTCGCCATTGCACCAGGTCACTGGGCACTCGCAGGTTCGGAAGAGGCGTCGTCCGCGGCGCAAGCGGCTGCCGGAGCGCGGCGAAAGCGGCTCGGCGACACACCATACTCGCGGCGGAACGCGCCCGAGAAGGCGAACTCGGTCGAGTACCCGACCTCGCGGGCGATCGTCGCCAGCGTGGCGTCGGTCTCCCGGAGCAGCCGGGCACCGAGACCCAGCCGCCAGCTGATCAGATAGCTCATCGGCGGCTGACCCACCACCGTGGTGAAGCGCCTTGTGAACGCCGTGCGGGGCATCCCTACAGCCTTGCTCAGCCGCTCCACTGTCCACTGCTGCCGTGGGTTTTCATGGATCTCACGCAGGGCTACGGCGATCACGGGGTCGTCGGTCGTCGGCCACCCGGCCGCACCGTGCTGTTCGTACCACTGCCGCAGCGCGTTGACCAGGATCAGGTCCAGCAGCGCGGGCAGTGTCGCCTCGGTACCCAACTGCCTGCCGGACACTTCCGCGCAGAGGAGATCGACCAGCGCCCGCATTTGGGGGTAGCGGTCGTAGTCCGGCGACACCGTGATGAGGTCGGGCAACGCACGGAGGTACCGCGGTGCGCGGCCGTGTTCGAGCAGATAGGCGCCGCAGAGGAACTCGAAGTCGAAAGGCCCCGGTGTCGGCGGAGCCGGGCCCATCACCACAGGTGGCAGGTCTTTCAACGCACACCGAACGTGATTGAAGCCGTGCTCGGCACCGGACGAGGTGAGCACGATGTCGCCTGGCCCCAAGGCGACCGGCTCCTCGGCCTCGGTGATCAGCCAGCATGTGCCTCGCACGACGATATGGAACCCGCTGCCGTCGAAGTCGGGGAACCGGATTCCCTGGGAGCTCGGCTGCCTGATCAGGCGGCCGCCGGCGGTGCCGACCCGTACGGTGCGGATCACTTCGCTCACCAGGTCCATGTGTCCGATGCTATCGGGGGATGCACGCGGGCTCCGGCGCACGCTCTCGTATGGACCAGTAGAGCTCTCGTAGGTCCCGCGCGCACGGACGGTGATTAAGTCGACGTCGTGATCGATTACAGGAGCCTGCGTACCCATGCCGAAAAAAGGAACAGGCGTGGACGCGGTGCGCTAGGACGGGGTCTTCACCTTGCGGAACCCGCCCCTCGCGGCCGAGACGTTCGGTGCGGCACTGGCCGATCATCCTTGATCGCGACAAGCCCCAGACGCCGGTCCCCGGCTGGCGCTACGCCGACAGTCAGACTCGGTCCCCTGGACCCCAACTTCCGAGGAATGCCATGTCTCAGCCAGACTACGACCAAGCGGCCCGCGATTGGGACCGTCTCCACAGCATGCCGCAGCCGGTATCGGATGCGATTGTGCGATGCCTTCCGACGCCGCCCCCAGGCGCTCTGGTGCTCGACCTCGGATGTGGTACCGGTGAACCGGGCTTCACTGTCAGGGCCGCGTTCCCCGACACCCGTCTCCTTGGTATCGACACCTCGGAGCCAATGATCGAGATGGCCCGTGCGAAGGCGCGACGCAATGACCTGGCCGATGCGGAGTTCAAGGTCATGCCGATGGAGAACCTCGCCATCAGCACTGGCGAGGTGGATATCCTGACCTCGCGCTTCGGTTTCCTCAACGTCAGCGACACCGCGGCGGAGGCGGCCCGCGTCCTGCGGCCCGGCGGTCACTACGCCGTGGCGGTGTGGGACAGGTCGGAACTGAATACGGCGATCCACGCATTCTTCACGGTCCTCAAAGAGTCTTCGGTAGCCGACGAGGTGCCGGACCTCGGAATCTTCGATGAAGCCTCGTCGGACGCCCGTAGGGAACGGTGGCTCCGGGACGCGGGGATGACCTCGGTCAACACCGACATGTTCGCGTGGGAGTACACACTGCCGAACTTCGCCGCCGTTCTGGAAGTGCTGGCCGCTCCACCATTCGGCGCCGCCGTCGCCACGCTAGACGACGATGAAACCAAGAAGGTGCAGGAACGGATCTTCGAGCGCCTGTCCGCGCACCGTGCCGCGGACGGGTCGTACCGCATCCCGCAGTCCTGCCGCCTGTTCTGGGGCCACCGCTAGTTCCGTACTTCGCGGCTGGCTGAGTCGGATGGAGTTGTTGCCTGGCCGTGTCCGGCGCGGGGGTGGTCGTGTTGACCGGGTGTGACGAAGTCTTCGCGGTCCCCGCAGCCGCGGACGGTGCGTCCGCGTATGGAATGTGTGGTCACCTCCGTGGTGGAGAAGCGTCTGGGCGCTCTGCCTGTCGCTGCCGGGTTCCTGCGTCGGCTTGATGTGGCCGGGACCGTCGACCGGCTGTGCCCAGGCCGCGACATCGCCTACGTGACGCATGGCCAGGTCATCGAGGTGCTGGTGGCCAACCGGCTGACCGCGCCCGCGCCCTTGTGGCGGGTGGATCGCTGGGCCCGGGAGTGGGCGGTGGAGGAAGTCTTCGGGATGGAGGCGGAGCTGCTCAACGACGACCGTCTGGGCCGGGCGCTGGACGCCATCGCCCTGCAACTGAGCGAGTTCACCGACAGCGTTGGGGCTCGGGCGATCGGCGAGTTCGGCATCGACGTGTCCACGTTCCACTGGGACATGACATCCATGTCGCTGTACGGCGCCTACCCGGCCGATGATCAGGACGAAGTAGTATCCCCGCATCAAGCACGGGCACCCCAAGGACCGCCGCTACGACCTCAAGCAGATCCAGACCGACCTGGCGGTGACCGGCGACGGCAGCATCCCGCTCCTGTCCCGCGTCATCGACGGCAGAGCCGCGGAGATCTCCCAGATCACCGGAACCATGAACAGTCTACGCGCGATGGCCGGGCTGAAGGAGTTCTTGCTGATCGCCGACTCCAAGCTGATCTCACACGGCAACGTCACCGCCCTGATCCAGGCCGGGACCGATTTCATCGCCCCGGCCCCCGCTTCCAAGGTCGACAACGCGGTCTATGCCGCACTCGACCTCGATGCGGCCACCGTCGTGGACTACACCCCGGCCCGCGACGAGGACACCCCCGCCGGACAGCGCGAGATCTACCGGGTTCTGGAAGACACCCACCCGCTGGCCGGGCCCCGCAAGAGCGATCCCCCGCTTGAGGTGCGCCGGATCCTGGTGCACTCCACCGGCGGGCCTTGACCTGGAATCTTGGACAGGGGTTATGCGGCTTGGGCGAGGTTGGTTGATGTTGTGTCGAGTGCTGTCTCGTAGGCGATGGGACTGTGTTGTCCGAGGCGGGGGTGACGACGTCGGGTGTTGTAGCGGTTGAGCCGGCGGAACGCGTCGAGGTGGGCCTCGCGTTCGCTGGACCATGTCTTGCGGCCCTGAAGCGTCTCGCGTTTTCACGTTGCGTTGAAGGACTCGGCAGGCGCGTTGTCCGCGCTGGAGCCGATCGCGCTCATGGACTGGCGGACACTGGCCTGGCGGCAGGCGTCGGTGAAGGCCCGGCTGGTGTACTGGGCCCCGTGGTCGGTGTGTATGACCGCCCCGGCAGGGCTGCCGCGGGTCCGCTCGGCGGCGGCCAGGGCATCGGTGACCAGGCCGGTGCGCATGTGGTCCGCGATTGCCCAGCCGGTCAGGCGGCGTGAGGCGAGGTCGATGACGGTGGCCAGATAAAGGAACTTCCCGCCGTCCAACGGGAGATAGGTGATGTCGCCGACGTACTCCGTGTTCGGCTCGCTTGCCGTGAAGTCGCGGTCGATGAGGTCCGGGGCCGTCACCGCGGCCGGGTCCGCAACAGTGGTGCGGTGTCTGCGACGAAAGCGCACGCCTGCCAGACCGGCCCCCGGCATCACACGCGCGATCCGCATGTGGTTGATTCGCACGCCCGCTTCGCGGAGTTCGGCGGTGATCCTCGGAACGCCATAGGTGCCGTCCGACTCGCGGTGCACGGCCCGTATCCGGTCGGCGAGGCGAGCGTCGGCCACGATTCGGGGCCGAGTTGTCCATCCGCTCCATCTGACGGTCGTGCGATAGCCGGCAGCTCCTGGACACATTCCCGGCAGGCGTACAGAGGTGTTACGCCCTCGTCGCTCGCGATCTCGCCGAAGCGGGTCACCTGCGTCCCCTTGCGGGGGCCTCTATTTGTTTGGTCAAGGTCCAAGGCCAGTAGGTTCGTGCGTCAAGGGCGGGCTGAACCATAGGGGCGTGCATGAGTGATAGCCAGGTCACGATCAAGCTCACGAGTGACGAGGCGCTGGTGCTGTCGCACTGGCTGGAGAAGCTCCAGATGACGGACCTCAGCCGAGTTGTCGACGATCCGGCGGTCTGGGCACCGATCCATCGAATCGCCGTAGGCCGACAAGTCGTTGTCCTCGAAGACCTGAACGATCCCGAAGAGGACCTCCGGAGTGGAGAGCCGATCGGCGAGAGCATGGCAATCCTCGATCTGCCGGTCAGTACCCAGGTGCGCGCCGGTGCGGTCCTGTGAGATACGTGCATAGGCGTAACAGCGGATCACGCGGCGAGTCATCTCGATCGCTGCTGTGAGAGTCGGGGTCATGGGCCTGATTCTGTCAGGGAGGTATGTCCTATGGGAGAGTTCGGTCCGCCCACACAGATGGCGGTGTTCACCATGGGCGTCGGCACGAAGACCCGGACCGCGAAGGAGGAGAAGGCCGCATGAGCAGCACCGAGAGCAACGAGACGACCGACACCCGCACCCTGCCCGTCACCGACCTCTCCCTCGTCGTCCTCATCGGCGCCACCGGCTCCGGCAAGTCGACCTTCGCGCGCGCCCACTTCAAGCCCACCGAGGTCATCTCCTCCGACTTCTGCCGCGGCCTCGTCGCCGACGACGAGAACGACCAGAGCGCCAGCGGTGACGCCTTCGACGTACTCCACTACATCGCGGGCAAGCGCCTCGCCGCCGGCCGCCGCACGGTGGTCGACGCGACTTCCCTGATGATTGGGCGTGTTCAAGCGTCAGGGGAGGCATGGGTTGAGCGAGTGGTGCGTGGTGTGGGTGCCGGATCCGGGGCGGTGGGGATCGCTGCCGCCTGAGGGTGTCCTGGGGGTACAGGACCTGCCGACTGCGGTCGCCCGGATCGGTCTGTGTCCGGGCGATCCGGTGTTCGTGGCGCCGGACGGCACGGTGGATCGGGATCTGCTGGATTTCGTCCGGTCCATCGAATTCCGGAATCTGGAGCGGGAGACCAAGCGGAATTACGCGACGGATATCCGGTCACTGTTGACTTTCCTGTCCTCGCGCGGAGTTTGGTGGAGGCGGGCGACGCGGCAGGACTTGGCGGATTACCGGCACTGGAGATGCCGGGCTCCGCAGAATCCGCGCCGGATCGGTGGGACGAAGTGGAACCGGGAGGCGGCCGCGTTCACCAAGTTGTTCCGGTGGGCGAAGGTCTCCCCGATGCCGCTGGACGTCTCGCGGCGTGCGGACCGGGCCGCGGACTCGGTGAGCTCGCGGGTGTTGTGGCTGACGCCGCGGACGTGGGGACTGTGGTCGGACATCGGGCTGCGTGGCCACACCCGCACCGGAACGTCGGTGCCGGGGTGGGAGTCGCGGACGGAGCTGCGCAACACCAGCTTCGTGCAGCTGCTGCTCAGTTCCGGCCTGCGCCGACAGGAGGGCGGTTCGCTGCTCACCTTCGAACTGCCCAGCCAGCGCTTGAGGTTCGGCCGCTACTGCCATGGCCGCGTTGCCGCGGCGGTCACCCGGTCGAAGCAGAGCCGGGTCTTCTACGCGTCGGTGGACGCGGTCGGCCAGGCCGAGGCGTATGTGGAGTCGGAGCGCGCGTGGGCCGTGCAGCGCGCCCAGGCGGAAGGCCGCTACGAGCGACTGCCCATGATGCGGCTGTTCACGAAGGTGACGCGCGGCCTGAGGACGAGGATCGAGTGGATCGACTCGGACGGCGTCGTCGGCGGGCAGGAACTCAGCCGTCTGGGCTGGCGTGAGCGGCAGTGGCTGTTCGTGGAGGGCCCAGACGGACCGGAACCGGCGTGGTTGTGGCTGACCGAGCAGGGCCTGCCGATGGCCCCGGACCGGTGGAACGGCGTCTTCAGGGTGGCGAACCAGCGCTGCGAGGAAGTCCTACTCACGACCAAGGAGCGGGCGGGCGAGCGGGAGTTCCGGCTGGCGGAGGTACGCGGGAAGAGTCCGTACGCCACGCCGCATGCCGCACGTCATTCCATGGCCCTCTACATGCTGGTCCTGCTGAACCAGCTGGTGGAGACCCGTTACGGGCTTTCTGCCTCGGACCGGCGGGACTTCGCGTTGCTGTTCGGCGATCCGTGGTGGCTGGTGAAGACCCTCCTCGGGCATGCGGACGTGGAGGTGACGAAGCGGCACTACCTCGCGCCGGTCGCGCACTTGCAGCTGGAGTCGATCCTGGCCGCGGCTGAGCCCGTCGGCGAGGAGGAACCGCAGGTCGAGGACCTGGAGGGTGTCTTCGCCAGACTCGCCCGGGAGTCGGAGAGCATCCAGGACATCGACGCGGTTCTTGGGGTGGCCCGGTGACCGGGCGGGGACGGCGGGCCGTCCTGCCGCCCGCCAGCCACCACACCGAGCCGCCGCTGGCTCCCGACGGGCTCG
Organism: Streptomyces sp. NPDC058665; assembly: GCF_042714995.1. Lineage (NCBI taxonomy): Bacteria > Bacillati > Actinomycetota > Actinomycetes > Kitasatosporales > Streptomycetaceae > Streptomyces > Streptomyces sp. NPDC058665. Next base: position 89,594 of record NZ_JBHXRX010000022.1, on the reverse strand, counting down.
TGGTGACGGTCGTCAACAAGGCCGGATACAAGAAGACGTTCGACTTCGCCGAGCTCGCGGTCGCCGATGCGATGCAGCGGTCGCTTGCCAGGGTGTTCGCGGCCCGGTCAGTGGGGTGGAACAGCCATGAGACCGCGCGGGCTTCATGGGTCACCGTGAAGGTCTTCGCGCGCTTCGTCTCCGAGCTGGAGACTCCTCCTGAGGACCTGGGGGATCTGACCGCTGCCATGCTCAAGCGCTGGCGCGCTCGGCATATCGGCACGAACAGCGGCAGGAGCGTGCTGCGTCAGGTGAGGCCGCTACTGAGGGCGGATCCGCGACTGGCCGACGGTCCGGTGGGAGAGGAGCTGGCCCGACGCACCCCCCAGACGGTGCCGATCAAGCAGTCGTACGGGAAGGAGGAGCGGGAGCGAGTGCTGCTGGTGGCCCAGCGGCAGTTTCGGACCGTTCTGCTGCGGATCCGCGAGAACACCCGCCTGCTGGAGAGATGGCGGGCCGGTGACCTGGTGGAAGACAGCCGCGACTGGCGCTTCGGAGAGGTCCTCGACCACCTCGCACGGACCGGCTACGTCCCGCACACGGTCATGCCGAGCGGGGAGTTCGTGAAGAACCACAAGCTGCTGGGTGGCACGAGCCCGGAGAACACCTGGGGCAGGCTCTTCCTGTCCCGTTCCGAACTCACCGCGTTGGGCGTGCTGTTGACTGACCGGTTCGGCTGGAACCTGTCCGTCTATGACCGGCTGCCGGCCCCGACCACGGCCCCGTCTGCCGGGTCGACGGCCACGGTGACCTATCAGGTTCAGATCGAAAAGCGCAGGCAAGGCGGGGGCCGCTGGTTCTCCACGGAGAACATCACCGACTCCGGGGCCGACTCCTCCGGCAGGCTGATCACTCAGGCGCTGGAAGCCACCGCGCACGGACGGGCGCTGGTTCATCGTCTCGCGCCCGACAACAACCTTTTGATGGTTGCGCGGATGCACTACCCCAAGCGGAGGCACCAGCGCACGGAGCGGCCCCGCCCGGTGGGCCCCTGCGCCTTCGGCATCGGCAACGGTGACGCCCAGCTTTGGTGGACCACGCATGAGCTGGGCGGATCTCCGTTCCAGCGGGCGCGCAGAACGACGGTGACGCGGGAAGGCCGTCCCCTTCAGCACAGCCAGGGCGCCCATCAGAGCACCTACGTGCTGCCCGATGAGCATGTTCAGCGCGCATCGCGGAGCGTCTTCGAGGCCGGTGCCCGCGAGGCCCTCGAACAGGCCCAGGCCGCGGTGTTCGCCGGCGACGTCGCCGCCGCCCCGGACCCTGACCACGAGCAGACCGTGACCGCGGACTGCGCGGACGAGACCTCCAGCCCCTGGCCTGACGCGGAGGGCGGCTGCGGAGCGGACTTCCTGCTCTGTCTGGCCTGCCCCAACGCCCGTGTTCACCCCGGCCATCACCCCCGGCTTGCTCACCTGCACCAGAAGGTGCACAGCCTTCAATCCGTCCTGCCGGAACCCTCCTGGCACGAGCGGTGGAGCGAGCACGCACTCCGTCTTGAGGACCTGCGCGACAAGGTCGGCCCGGCGGCCTGGAGTGCGGCTCTCGCCCGCGTGAACGACGAGGACCGCACCCTGGTCCACCTCCTGGTGAAGGGAGATCTCACCCCATGACCACCGTCGGCACCGCTGCCGAGATCGATACGTACCTGCTGGCCATGCCCGCACCGGGCAGCCCCGTAGTGCTGGCCCAGTGGATCAGCCGCGGCAACACCCACCCGAACTCCCACTACCAGGAGCCGATTTGGTCCATGGCCCCGCTCATCGACAACCCCGGAACCGGTCTGGTCAAACTCCACTGGAAGAACTGCCCGGGACCTCTGCGTGACCAGGTGAAACTCGCCGCCTGGACGATGATCAACGGCCAGCTGCGGCCCACCTACCTGCAAACCCGAGGAGTCCAGGCCCGATCCCGGTCGGGCGGCACGGACATGCTCGCCACCTGCCATGAATGGATGCGGCTCGCCCGTTGGCTGCACGAACGCCAGATCACCAGCTTGGCCGCCTGCACTGAGACGCAGTGGCGGGCATACGCGAGCGAGCGCCTGGGCCAGGTGTCCCGTGACACCGCGGCGATCATCTGCGTCCGTTTGGCGAACCTGTGGGCGTTCGACCAGCTCAGCGCCCGTCCTTCGGGCATCGCCCGCCCTCCGTGGGAAACCGAAGGAGTCGACGACTTCCTTCCCGCAGTCGGTACGGCCGGCGGCGGGGAGAACGCGACGGAGCCGCTGGACCCCCGGGTGCTCGGTCCGCTGCTGATCTGGGCCATCCGGTTCATCGACGACTTCGCCGACGACATCCTGGCGGCCTGGGCCGAACGCCGCCGCCTGGTCGCCGTTGCTGCCGCCACGAAGGCTGCGCCGGCCGGATGGGCCGCGCTGGAGGAGTGGCTGCTGCCCATGGCGCGGGCCGGTCACTCCCTGCCGGCCAATTCGGGGAAAAGCGAGATCCAGCTGGCCACCACCTACATCGCCGCACTCACCGGCTCCAACCGTGGCCAGGTTTCGAGGTTCGTCAAGCAGCACGGCCTCGCGGAGATCGCCGCGGAGCGGCCAGGGCCGTGTCCGCTGCGGGTGCCGGTCACCGGACGGATCAACGGCGAGCCATGGCGCGAACACGTGGACTTCAACGAGGCCGCAGAGTTAATGAAGCACTTGGGCACAGCCGCGACGATCACCTTGCTCGCCTTGACCGGCATGCGCCCCCAGGAGGTGCAGGGACTGCGTTCCGGCTGCTGTCCCGACCGCGCACCCGCCGCCGACGGCACCGACGGGAGGCACCTGATCCACAGTCACCACTACAAGAACGTCACCGACGACGACGGCAACCACATCTCCGCCGGTGAAGTCCGCCAAGTGCCCTGGGTCGCGATCACCCCGGTCGTTCACGCCATCCGCGTGCTGGAGCGCATGGTCCCGGAGAGAGAGCTCCTCCTCAGCACCGCCCACCACGAGTTCCATTCCCGCCACGGCCACGCGGGCGCGCTGAAGAAGCACACCTTGACCTTGCGCATCGAGTCTTTCGTGAACTGGGTGAACCGCGAGGCCGGGGCGCAGGGCCTGTCGGACCAGACCATTCCCGAGGACCCCCACGGCGCGATCGGACTGGGCCGGTTCAGAAGGTCTTTGGCCTGGCATATTGCCCGCCGCCCTGGCGGACTGGTCGCGCTCGCCATTCAGTACGGGCACATGCGCACCGTCCTCGATGCTCGCACCTCCAGCGGCTACGGAGCCCGCGGTCGCGGCGGTATCCACGCCATCCTGGACGTCGAAACGGCCCTTGCCGCCGCCGACACCGCTGCCCGACTGCGTGACCGCGTCGCCGCCCGCGAAAATGTCTCCGGGCCGGCCGCCCGCCGAGCCCTGACCGCCGCCGCCCACACCCCCCGCTTCGAGGGCCGCATCGTCCCCCGAACCTTCGCTAGGAAGGCCAGCAATTTCCTCGCCCGCGACGGCATCGTGCTCTACGACAACCCCGACGCGTTCCTGATCTGCGCCTTCAAGCATGACAACGCGCTGTGTGAACCAGAGCCAGGTGCGACCGCCCCGCGGCAGTACGACTGCCGACCCGGCTGCGGCAACACCGTCCGCACCGATACCCATGCCCGCCAGCTCCGCGAACGAGCGGACGAACTCGACCAGTTCGCCGCCCATGCCCCCGGCCCGGTCAGCAAGCGTCTGCACGCCAACGCCAGTCGGCTGCGTGAGACGGCCGACACCCATGACGCCACCGCCCACCCTGTCGAGGCCCTCACATGAACCAACAGCACCAGGACGAGCGCACTCGCATCCGTGAGGCGATGGACCGGCTCCTGACCGGGCAGGCCACCACCTCCAACGGCAGTCTCACCGTCGTCGCCCTCGCCGCCGAGGCCGACGTCCACCGCATGGCCCTTATGAAGCGGCACGCGGACTTGAGGAACGAGTTCTATGAACGAGTCCGTAATGAAACCCAGCAGATGCCGGAAACTGAGAAACGACTCCGGGAAACCGTCACAAAACTCAAGAAGACCGTCGCCAACCAGAAAATAGAGCTCGAAGATCTCCGTCAACGAGTAACCAATCTGACCCTTGCTGGCGCCGTTCTCAGCCAGAGAGCGGAGCCCTCCACGGGAAGCCGTGGCAACGTCGTTCCTCTCCGTCCGCCCACCACCTGAGGGTCCTGATCAGCGGGGCGGGAAGGAAGCCAGAGCGAACTCCCACTGGTCAGCCGCCTGGAGCAAGGCAGCCGTCCCCACTCGCACCTCGACGAAGTACTGGTAAATGTCCGTCCTGTCGTCACCCTGCTGGAATGGGGGTGTGGCCTCCAAGGACAGGTGAACGCGAATCGCCGCCTCCCCTTCGCCTCGGTCGGCGAGGCTAAGGGCGAGGACCGGCTCAACGAACCATATGTCCGGGGACAACCACCCTTCGGCATCAGGGCCGGTCACAGCCACGGTCTCCGCAGCCACCGCACGCAGCCAAGCGGCAACCTGACCAGCTTCATCGGTCAATAGACATGGGTCAGTAAATGACCAGGTGCCCTCGGGAGTTGTTACCGCTCCTTCGATGACCAGCCAATTGTCGTCGTATGAATCGCCCCGAACCGCAGAGAACTGATAGCGCACCGGGCGCAGCTCCACACTGCTCACATGATCATTCAGAAGCACCGTCACAGGATGGCACAGGGCCTCTCCTCCGAGTTCCGGAGCAGCCTACTGGTCCGAACAGAAGGACTTGACGGGGAACACCACCAACGTCCAGCCCGAGAGCCGCCGGCAGCTCGTGCGGCTCGCCAGGGAGCACGACGTGCTGCCCATCGCGATCGTCCTCGATCTCCCCGAAGGGATATGCGCCGAACGCAACGCCGCCCGCCCCGACCGCGCCGGCATGCCTCGCCATGTCATCAAGCGCCACCAGCGGGAACTGCGCCGTTCGCTGCGCGGGCTCGAACGCGAGGGCTTCCGCAAGGTGCACATCCTGCGCGGCGTCGAGGAGGTCGAGCGCGCCGAGGTCGTCACCGAGCGCCGCTACAACGACCTCACCCACCTCACCGGCCCCTTCGACATCATCGGCGACATTCACGGCTGCCGCTCCGAGCTGGACACACTGCTGGCCGAGCTCGGTTACCCGGACGGCGGCGGCGCGCACCCCGAAGGCCGTACGGCGGTCTTCGTCGGTGACCTCGTCGACCGCGGCCCCGACAGCCCCGGCGTGCTGCGCCGCGTGATGCGCATGGTCGCCTCGGGCAACGCGCTGTGCGTGCCGGGCAACCACGAGAACAAGCTCGGCCGCTGGCTCAAGGGCCGCAAGGTCCAGCTGACCCACGGACTCGCCGAGACCGTCGAGCAGTTGGAGAAGGAGGACGACGCCTTCCGCGCCGAGGTGCTGGCCTTCATCGACGGTCTCGTCTCCCACTACGTCCTGGACGGCGGCAAGTTGGTCGTCTGCCATGCCGGACTGCCGGAGAAGTACCACGGCCGCACATCGGGCCGGGTCCGTTCGCACGCGCTGTACGGCGACACGACCGGCGAGACGGACGAGTTCGGCCTGCCCGTGCGCTACCCGTGGGCCGAGGACTACCGGGGCCGGGCGGCGGTCGTGTACGGGCACACCCCCGTACCGAACACCTCCTGGATCAACAACACCATCTGCCTCGACACCGGTGCGGTCTTCGGCGGCAGGATGACGGCGCTGCGCTGGCCCGAGCGTGAGCTGGTCGACGTACCGGCGGAGCGTGTCTGGTACGAGCCCGCGAAGCCGCTGCACACGGCGGCCCCCGGCGGCCGTGAGGGCCGGCCGCTCGACCTCGCCGACGTGCACGGCAAGCGTGTCGTGGAGACCCGCCACATGGGCCGGCTCGCGGTGCGCGAGGAGAACGCGGCGGCGGCCCTTGAGGTCATGAGCCGTTTCGCGGTCGACCCGCGGCTGCTCGCCTACCTGCCGCCGACCATGGCGCCCACCGCGACGTCACGCGAGGACGGTTTTCTGGAGCACCCGGCCGAGGCGTTCGCGCAGTACCGCGACGACGGTGTGGAGCGGGTCGTGTGTGAGGAGAAGCACATGGGCTCGCGCGCGGTGGCCCTGGTCTGCCGCGACGCGGCCGTGGCGCGCGAGCGCTTCGGCATCGGCGACGCAGACGCAGACGACGGCGCGGGCGGCCACGACGCACCGACCGGCGCGCTGCACACCCGCACCGGCCGGCCCTTCTTCGACGACCCGGCGGTCACCGAGGAGATCCTGGGCCGCCTCCGTACGGCCGTCGGCGCCGCCGGTCTCTGGGACGAGCTCGAAACGGACTGGCTGCTTCTCGACGCCGAGCTGATGCCCTGGTCGCTGAAGGCCACCGGCCTGCTGCGCACGCAGTACGCGGCGGTCGGCGCGGCTGCCGGCGCCGCCTTCCCGGCCGTGACGGGTGCGCTCGAAGCGGCCGTGGCCCGGGGCGTCGACGTGGGCGCGCTGCTGGCCGGCCAGCGGGAACGGGCCGCTGACGCGGCGGCGTTCACGGAGGCGTACCGCCGCTACTGCTGGGAGACGGACGGCCTGGAGGGCGTACGGCTCGCGCCGTTCCAGCTCCTCGCCGCGCGGGGCCGCAGCCTGGCCGCCGTACCGCACGACCAGCAGCTTGCCTGGCTCGACCGCCTGACCGAGCACGACCCGACCGGTCTTCTCCAGGTCACCCGGAGGCTGGTCGTGGAGACGGGCGACGAGGCGTCGGTGGGGGCTGGGGTCGACTGGTGGCTGGAGATGACCGGGCGCGGCGGCGAGGGCATGGTCGTCAAGCCGCTCCAGGCTCTCGTACAGGACGGCAAGGGGCGGCTGGTGCAGCCGGGCATCAAGGTGCGCGGGCGGGAGTACCTGCGGATCATCTACGGCCCCGAGTACACCCGGCCGGAGAATCTGGAGCGGCTGCGCGGCCGGTTCCTGGGTCACAAGCGGTCGCTGGCGCTGCGGGAGTACGCGCTGGGCCTCGAAGCGCTGGACCGGCTGGCGGACGACGAGCCGCTGTGGCGCGTCCACGAGGCGGTGTTCGCGGTGCTGGCACTGGAGTCGGAACCGGTCGACCCCCGCCTCTAGGGCGCGTCCTGGCGCCCGGGGGCCCGGGTGCCAGGACGCGCACCCGGGCCCCGGTCCCGTCACCCCGTCGCCCGGTCTCTGGGGCATTCGCCGCGTGAAAGCCACCCGATCCGCGAGGATGGGGGCATGGGATTCCACGTCGACTCCGAGACCGGGCGGCTGCGCCGCGTCATACTGCACCGCCCCGACCTGGAGCTCAAGCGGCTCACCCCCAGCAACAAGGACATGTTGCTGTTCGACGACGTGCTCTGGGTGCGCCGCGCGCGCGAGGAGCACGACGGCTTCGCCGACGTCCTGCGCGACCGTGGCGTCAAGGTTCATCTCTTCGGCGACCTGCTCCGTGAGTCCCTGGACATCCCGACGGCGCGCGCCCTCGTCCTGGACCGTGTCTTCGACGAGAAGGAGTACGGCCCGCTCGCCACCGACCACCTCCGCGCGGTCTTCGACTCGCTGCCGACGGACGAGCTCGCTGAGGCGCTGGTCGGCGGGATGACCAAGCGGGAGTTCCTGGACAGCCACGCCGAACCGACCTCCGTCCGCTTCCATGTCATGGATCTGGACGACTTCCTGCTCGACCCGCTGCCGAACCACATCTTCACGCGCGACACCTCAGCCTGGATCTACGACGGGGTCTCCATCAACGCGATGCGCTGGCCCGCCCGGCAGCGCGAGACCGTCCATTTCGAGGCGATCTACAAGCACCACCCGCTCTTCACCGGACCGGACGCCGGGCCCTTCCACCACTGGTCGGAGGGGCAGGCCGACTATCCCTCCACCATCGAGGGCGGCGACGTCCTGGTCATCGGTGAGGGCGCCGTGCTGATCGGGATGAGCGAGCGCACCACGCCGCAGGCCGTCGAGATGCTGGCGCGCGGGATGTTCGAGGCCGGTTCGGCCCGGACGATCGTGGCGCTCGACATGCCCAAGCGGCGCGCCTTCATGCATCTCGACACGGTGATGACGATGGTCGACCGTGACGTCTTCACGCAGTACGCGGGCCTCGGCATGCTCCGCTCGTACACGATCGAGCCGGGCGCGGGCGGGAACGAACTCAAGGTGACCGACCATCCGCCGGAGCACATGCACCGCGCGATCTCCGCCGCCCTGGGCCTGGACAGGATCCGTGTCCTGACCGCGACCCAGGACGTGCACGCGGCCGAGCGCGAGCAGTGGGACGACGGCTGCAACGTGCTGGCCGTGGAGCCGGGGGTGGTCGTGGCGTACGAGCGCAACGCCACCACCAACACGTTTCTGCGCAAGCAGGGGATCGAGGTGATCGAGATCCGTGGCAGTGAGCTGGGCCGGGGGCGGGGCGGGCCGCGCTGTATGAGCTGCCCGATCGAGCGGGACGCCGTGTGATCGAAGCAGCCGCCCGGCCCCAGGACCCTCTGTATATCAATACGGAATGGCGTATATAGTTCCAAGGTCTCTGTATCGGTCCCGTACAGGTCCCGGTATCCCCCAGTCCCCGTATTCGCGAAGCAGGAGCAGCCATCATGGCGATACAACTCGCAGGCCGCCACTTCCTCAAGGAGCTCGACTTCACCGCCGAGGAGTTCCGTGGGCTGGTCGAGCTGGCCGCCGGGCTCAAGGCCGCGAAGAAGGCGGGCAACGAGGTCCAGCTCCTGCGCGGCAAGAACATCGCCCTCATCTTCGAGAAGGCATCCACCCGCACCCGCTGCGCCTTCGAGGTGGCCGCCGCCGACCAGGGTGCCTCCACGACGTACATCGACCCGGCCGGCTCGCACATCGGGAAGAAGGAGTCCGCGAAGGACACCGCCCGCGTGCTCGGCCGGATGTTCGACGGCATCGAGTTCCGGGGCGACGCGCAGTCGACCGTCGAGGAGCTGGCCGCCCACGCCGGAGTGCCCGTCTTCAACGGACTCACCGCCGACTGGCACCCCACCCAGATGCTCGCCGACGTGCTCACGATGACCGAGCACACGGACAAACCGCTGGACCGGATCGTCTTCGCCTACCTCGGTGACGCCCGCTACAACATGGGCAACTCCTACCTCGTCACCGGCGCGCTGCTGGGCATGGACGTACGGATCGTCGGGCCCCGCGCCTACTGGCCGGCGGACGACGTCGTCGCCGTGGCACGCAAGGCCGCCGAGATCAGCGGCGCCCATATCACCCTCACCGAGTCCATCGCGGAGGGTGTCAGCGGCGCGGACTTCGTGGCCACGGACGTGTGGGTGTCGATGGGGGAGCCGCAGGAGGTCTGGGACGAGCGCATCGCGGCGCTCGGCCCGTACAGCGTGACGATGGACGTGCTGAGCGCGACCGGGAATCCGGACGTGAAGTTCCTGCACTGCCTCCCGGCCTTCCACGACCTCGGGACGGTCGTCGGGTGGGAGATCCATGAACGCCACGGGCTCACGGAACTCGAAGTGACCGACGAGGTCTTCGAGTCCGCGCACTCGGTGGTCTTCGACGAGGCGGAGAACCGGCTGCACACCATCAAGGCCGTACTCGTCGCGACGCTGGCCCCTGACCTGGCCCCCGGCCTCGCGCCCACCCCCGCGCCCGGCCAGGCGCGCCGGTGACGCCGGGCGGCTCAGCGCGCTGACAGCGTGAACCAGACCGCCTTGCCCTGATCCGTCGGGCGATGACCGCAGTCGGCGCTCAGCCTGCGGATCAGGAGCAGCCCCCGGCCGTGCTCCTGCCAGGGGTCCGGCATCTGGCCGGGCACGGGCGTCGTCAGGTCGCCCGGCGGGCCGGGGTCGCCGTCGTGGACCTCGATCTGGCAGCCCGACGGCAGCAGCTCGACCACCAGCTCTATAGGGACGGCCGGATCCGTGTGCTCGACGGCGTTGGCGACCAGCTCAGCCGTCAGCAGCTCCGCCGTGTCACTGTCCGCCGTCGGCCCGATGTCGGCCAGCGCCGTACGGATCAGGGCACGCGCCATCGGCACAGCCGCCGCGCTGTGCGGCAGCGTGATGCGCCAGAAGGCGGTGTCCGGTCTTTCGGGCAAGGCGGGAATTCCGTTCGAGGTGCTGTTCCGAGGTGCTGTGGAGATGCCACGAGATCCAGGGCCGGAACATGGGGAGTCTCCCGGCACGGGAGGGGCTTGGGCCAGCTTTACGGAGCGTAAACATGTTCACAAGGGGCAGCGGACTGCTGGAAATGGGACCTCCGCCACATATCACCCGGGACCTTTGGCGGCACCGGTGAGACGCGCCCGACGCGGTCGGCGCGCGCCTTATCGCGTACTCGTGACGGAAGTCACGGACAAGTGATACCTTGCTTTCGAGGGTCCGGGGGGTCCGCCCCCGGCGTCCCGCGCCCATCGGGCGACCGGCACACGGCATCGAGCTGAAGGAGGCCGCACCCCATGAGCCCGTTCTCCGGCTCCACCCCCCGCACCGAGGAGTGGCGCCATCTGCGGCTGACACGCGAGGACGGCGTCGCGACCGTCACCCTCGCCCGGCCCGACAAGCTCAACGCCCTCACCTTCGGCGCCTACGCCGACCTGCGCGACCTGCTCGCCGAGCTGTCCAGGGAGCGGTCCGTCCGCGCCCTCGTGCTGGCGGGCGAGGGGCGCGGCTTCTGCTCGGGCGGTGACGTGGACGAGATCATCGGTGCCACGCTCTCCATGGACACCGCCCAGCTCCTCGACTTCAACCGGATGACCGGGCAGGTCGTCAGGGCCGTACGCGAATGCCCGTTCCCGGTGATCGCCGCCGTGCACGGGGTCGCCGCCGGGGCCGGTGCGGTCCTCGCGCTGGCCGCCGACTTCCGGGTCGCCGACCCCACCGCGCGCTTCGCGTTCCTCTTCACCCGCGTCGGTCTCTCCGGCGGTGACATGGGCGCGGCCTATCTGCTGCCGCGCGTCGTCGGCCTCGGGCATGCCACCCGGCTGCTGATGCTGGGCGAGCCCGTGCGTGCGCCCGAGGCCGAACGGATCGGCCTCATCAGCGAGTTGACCGACGAGGGCGCCTCCGACGCCCGCGCACACGAGCTCGCCCGCCGGCTCGCGGACGGCCCGGCCCTCGCGTACGCGCAGACCAAGGCGCTCCTCACGGCCGAGCTGGACATGCCGCTCGCCGCGTCCGTCGAACTGGACGCGGCCACGCAGGCGTTGCTGATGAACGGCGAGGACTACGCGGAGTTCCACGCCGCTTTCACGGAGAAGCGCCCGCCCAAGTGGCAGGGCCGCTAGCCGTGTCGACGCAGGCGCAGGCACCGTCGCAAGCAGCTGGGGAACCTCTCAGGATCGCCGTCATCGGCGGCGGCCCCGGCGGGCTGTACGCCGCCGTCCTGCTCAAACGGCTGGACCCGCGCCGCGAGATAACCGTCTGGGAGCGCAACGCCCCCGACGACACCTTCGGTTTCGGGGTCGTCCTCTCCGACGAGACCCTCGGCGGTATCGAGCACGCCGACCCCACCGTCCACAGCGCCCTCCAGGACGAGTTCGTGCGCTGGGACGACATCGACATCGTCCACCGGGGCCGCACCCTGACCTCCGGCGGTCATGGCTTCGCCGCCCTCGGCCGCCGCCGGCTCCTCGAAATCCTGCACGAGCGCTGCGCGTCCCTGGGCGTACGGCTCCGCTTCTGCACCCAGGCACCGTCCGCCGCCGAACTCGCCGCCACCCACGATCTGGTGATCGCCGCCGACGGGGTCAACAGCCGCACCCGCGAGACCCACGCCGATGTCTTCCGGCCCACCCTCACCACCGAACGCTGCCGCTACATCTGGCTCGCCGCCGACTTCGCCTTCGACGCCTTCCGCTTCGAGATCGCCGAGACCGAGCACGGTGTGATGCAGCTGCACGGCTATCCGTTCTCGCCCGACGCCAGCACCGTCATCGTCGAGATGCGCGAAGAGGTCTGGCTCGCCGCTGGGTTCGACACGCTCGACGAGCGGCAGTCCACCGAACAGTGCGCCAAGATCTTCGCCGACGCGCTGGACGGCCGGGAGTTGCGCGCCAACAAGTCGTCCTGGACCGCGTTCCGTACGGTCGTGAACGAACGCTGGAGCCACGGCAACGTGGTCCTCATCGGCGACGCCGCCCACACCGCGCACTTCTCCATCGGCTCCGGCACGAAGCTCGCCGTCGAGGACGCCCTGGCGCTCGCGGCGTGTATTGAAGAGCAGGGGCCGGAGCTGCCCGCCGCGCTCGCCGCGTACGAGGCCGAGCGGCGGCCCGTCGTGGAGTCAACGCAGCGCGCGGCGGCGGCGAGTCTGCGCTGGTTCGAGGAGCTGGCGACGTATACGGACCAGCCGGCCCGGCAGTTCGCGTTCGGCCTGCTCACCCGGAGCCGCCGCGTCACGCACGACAATCTGCGCCTGCGCGACGCCGGCTTCACCGGCGCGGTGGAGGCGGACTTCGGCTGCGAGCCCGGTACGCCCCCGATGTTCACCCCCTTCCGGCTGCGGGGACTGACCCTGCGCAACCGGGTCGTCGTCTCGGCCATGGACATGTACGTCGCCGAGGACGGCATGCCCGGCGACTTCCACCTCGTGCATCTCGGGGCGCGTGCCCTCGGCGGGGCAGGTCTCGTCATGACCGAGATGGTGTGCGTGAGCCCGGAGGGCAGGATCACCCCGGGCTGCACGGGGCTCTGGACGGACGAACAGGGCGCGGCGTGGCGGCGGGTGACGGACTTCGTGCACCACGGCGCACCCACCGGGGCAGGCGAGCACGGAGCCGCGATCGGCGTTCAACTCGGCCACTCCGGACGCAAAGGCTCCACCCGCCTCATGTGGGAGGGCATGGACCAGCCCCTGCCGGACGGCAACTGGCCGCTGTCCGCCGCCTCCGCCGTCCCGTACCTGCCGGAGGTCGGCCAGGTCCCGCACGCCCTCGACCGGGCCGGACTGACCGCGATCCGCGAGCAGTTCGCTTCGGCGGCCCGCCGCGCAGCCGACGCGGAGTTCGACCTGCTCGAACTGCACTGCGCCCATGGGTACTTGCTCTCCGGCTTCCTCTCCCCGCTGACCAACACCCGGACCGACGCGTACGGCGGCGACCTCGCGGGACGGCTCCGCTACCCGCTCGAAGTCTTCGACGCGGTACGGGAGTTGTGGCCGGACTACCGGCCGATGACGGTACGGATCTCTGCCACCGACTGGGCCACGGGCGGCAACACCGCCGAGGAGGCGGTCGAGATCGCCCGCGCGTTCGTCGCGCACGGCGCCGACGCGATCGACGTGTCGACCGGGCAGGTCGTCGCCGAGGAACGCCCCGAGTTCGGCCGCTCCTACCAGACACCGTTCGCCGACCGGATCCGTAACACCCTCTCGGTGCCAGTCATCGCCGTGGGCGCCATCTCGTCGTGGGACGACGTCAATTCACTGCTCCTGGCCGGCCGCGCCGATCTGTGCGCGCTGGCCCGCCCCCACCTCTACGACCCGCACTGGACCCTGCACACGGCGGCCGACCAGGGCTACAGCGGTCCTGCCGCGCCGTGGCCACTGCCGTACCGCGCGGGCAGCCGCACACCCCCGACGGGCCGCACGGACGGCCCGAAACCAAGGCTCACCCTGACCTGACCCTGGCCTCCCCGGCGGGTCGCCTGATTTCACGCGGGGTGTACGAACCGCGCCCCGGCGTCACGCAGTTGGGCGTGCAGCGCCGTGAAGACCTCCGCCGAACGCCCGCCCGGCCACCCCCGGGGCAGCAGCTCCACCGGCAACCCCGGGTCGGCATAGGGGAGTTGGCGCCAGGAGTCGAGCGCGAGCAGATAGTCCCGGTAGGCGTCCTCGGCCGATGCGGGGGCCGGTCCGTGCGTCTGCCACCGCCGCAGCACCGGCTCGTGCGCCGTCAGGAACCCCGTGTGCAGCGTGGCGATCTCCCCGAGGTCCCACCACCGCCCCACCGCATCCGCCGTCGCCGCGAAACCCAGGTGCCCGCCGCGGAACAGGTCGACGTACGGGTCGAGCCGCAGCCGCTCCAGCGCGTGCCGCGTCTCCTCGTACAGATGGCCCGGCGCGATCCACACACCCGGCGCTGCGGTCCCGAAGCCCAGCCGGGCCAGCCGCGACCGCAGCTGATGACGCTTGTGCCGCTCGGCCTCCGGGACGGAGAACACCGCGAGCACCCAGCCGTCCGACAGCCGGGGCACCGGACGGTCGTAGATGCGCCGGTCGCCGTCGTCGAGCAGTTGCCGCGCGTCGGCCGACAGCGCGTAACCCGCCGCGCCCTCCGCGGTGCGCTCGGCGATCAGCAGCCCCCGGCGCTTGAGCCGTGACACCGACGACCGCACCGACGGCGCGTCGACCCCGAGCGCGCCGAGCAGCCGGACCAGCTCGGCCACGGCGAGCGGGGCGCCGTCCGGTGTCCGGCCGTACGCGCCGTACAGGGTGACGATCAGGGATCGCGGAGTGTGCTGCTCGGCCACGTGATCACTCTAAGGGGTGCGCGGAACGGCTTCTGAGGGGTGCTCAGGCGCCAGGCCGGAGCCGGAACCGCTGGAGTTTGCCCGTCGGCGTACGGGGGAGCGCGTCCAGGAACTCGAAGACGCGCGGGCATTTGTACGGCACCAGCCGCGACGTGACGAACGCGCGGAGCGCTTCCGCCGCCTCCTCGCCGGGCCGCACCCCCTCGCGCAGCACTATGTACGCCGCCACTATCTGGCCCCGCAGCTCGTCGGGGTGGCCCACCACCGCCGCCTCCGCCACGTCTGGATGCGCCAGCAGCGCCTCCTCGACCTGAGGGCCCGCGATGTTGTACCCGGCCGAGATGATCATGTCGTCCGCGCGTGCGACATAGCGGAAGTAGCCGTCGGGCTCCCGTACGTAGGTGTCTCCGGTGAGGTTCCAGCCGTCGCGTACGTAGACGGTCTGGCGCGGATCGGCGAGATAACGGCAGCCCACCGGACCACGGACCGCCAGCAGCCCCGGCTCCCCGTCGGGCACCGGGGCGCCGGACTCGTCCACGACGCGCGCCTCCCAGCCGGGCACCGGCAGGCCCGTCGTGCCGGGTCTGACCGCCTCGTCGGCGGCCGAGATGAAGATGTGCAGCAGCTCGGTGGCGCCGATGCCGTTGATGACACGGATACCGGTCCGCTCGTACCAGTCCTGCCAGGTCGCGGCGGGCAGGTTCTCCCCGGCCGACACGCAGCGGCGCAGCCCGGAGATGTCGTACGCGGCCCCGCCGGCCCCGGCCAGCTCGTTGAGCATCACGCGATACGCGGTCGGCGCCGTGAACAGCACGGACACCCCGCGTTCGGTGACAGCCCCCAACAGCTGCTTGGGGCTCGCGTGTTCGAGGAGCAGCGCCGAGGCGCCCGCCCGCATCGGGAAGACCACCAACCCGCCGAGCCCGAAGGTGAAGCCGAGCGGCGGGCTGCCCGCGAACACGTCGTCCGGCTCCGGGCGCAGCACATGGCGCGAGAACGTGTCGGCGATGGTGAGCACATCGCGGTGGAAGTGCATACACCCCTTGGGCCGCCCCGTCGTTCCCGAGGTGAAGGCGATGAGCGCGACGTCGTCGCCGGCGGTCCGCACCGCCTCGTACCGCTCCCGTTTCCCCTCCGCCAGCCGCAGCAGATCGTCCGGCGCGTCTCCTCCGTATGTCGCGACGCGCAGCCCCGGCACCTCCGCCTTGACCAGGTCGTCCACCGATCTCACGTCGCAGAGCGCGTGTCCGACGCGCGCGATCTCGCACATCGTGGCCAGCTCGCTCGCCCGCTGCTGGGCGAGCACCGTCACCGCCACGGCGCCCGCCTTCAGCACGGCGAGCCAGCACGCGGCCAGCCAGGGTGTCGTCGGCCCGCGCAGCAGGACCCGGTTGCCGGGCACCACACCCAGGTCGGAGGTCAGGACGTGGGCGATCCGGTCGACATGGGTGCGCAGTTGACCGTACGACCAGGTGTCGCCCGACGGGAGATGGAAGACGGGGCGGTCGGCGCCGAAGCGGTCCACGGTGCGGTCGAGCAGTTCGACGGCGCAGTTGAGCCGGTAGGGCCCGCGCAGGGAGGGCGGGTCGAAGACGAGTTCCGGCCACTGCTCGGGCGGCGGCAGATGGTCGCGCGGAAAAGTGTCGCGGTGCGCCGAGGGCGTGAGTACCGCCGGTGTCAGCTCCATCGTTCGCCCCCTCGTGGGGTGGCTTGGTGGCCTAGTGCATCGAGCGTATCGTGTGGGTGACGACAGTCAACAGTCCGCGATAGACGCGATTCAAGTGAGGGCCCGGATGCCCGTATTCTCGCTCGATCCGGCACAAAAGTCCTGGTGTGACGAGCTGCGCACCCTCGCCGCCGACCGGCTGCGCCCGCTCGCGGAGAAGGGCGGGCCCGGCCGGATCAACCGCCCGCTGGTCGCCGCCCTCGGTGAGCTGGGACTCCTCGACCGCATGCTGAGCGCCGGGGCGCTCGATCTCTGTCTGCTGCGCGAGTCGCTGGCCCACGAATGTACGGAGGCGGAGACCGCGCTCGCCCTCCAGGGGCTCGGCAGCCATCCCGTCCTCCGGTCAGGCACCGACGAGCAGCGAGCGCGCTGGCTGCCCGAGGTGGCGGCGGGGCGCGCCGTGGCCGCGTTCGCGCTGAGCGAGCCGGGTGCCGGGTCGGACGCTGCGGCGCTCGCGCTCACCGCCGTACCGAAGAATGGTCCCGACGGCCCCGGCTGGCTGCTCACCGGCGAGAAGCGCTGGATCTCCAACGCGCCCGAGGCGGACTTCTACACCGTCTTCGCCCGTACGACCCCGGGCGCGGGCGCGCGCGGCGTCACCGCGTTCCTCGTCCCCGCCGACCGGCCCGGACTGACCGGCACCCCGATCGAGATGCTCTCGCCGCACCCCATCGGCGCCCTGGCCTTCGACTCCGTACCGGTGAGCGAAGCCGATGTCCTGGGCGAGGTGGACCGGGGCTTCCGGGTCGCCATGGACACCCTCAACCTCTTCCGCCCGAGCGTCGGTGCCTTCGCCGTCGGCATGGCCGGCGCCGCGCTGGAAGCGACTCTCGCCCACACCGCCGACCGCACCGCGTTCGGCGGCCCGCTCAAGGACCTCCAGTCCGTCTCCCACCAGGTCGCCGAGATGGCGACGCGTACGGAGGCGGCCCGGCTGCTGGTGTACGCGGCGGCCGAGGCGTACGACACGGGGGCGCCGGACGTGCCGCGCCGCTCGGCGATGGCGAAGCTGTTCGCGACGGAGACCGCGCAGTACGTGGTCGACGCCGCCGTCCAACTCCACGGCGCACGGGCCCTGCGACGCGGGCATCTGCTGGAACACCTCTACCGGGAAGTCCGCGCGCCCCGTATCTACGAGGGCGCCACCGAGGTCCAACGCACCATCATCGCGAAGGAGTTGTACGGATGAGCGGCCTGGAGCGCACCAACCCCGCCGAACTCTCCCCGCCGTCCGGTTTCTCGCACGCGGTGAGCGTGACGGCGACCGACGGCCGGCTGGTGTTCCTGGCCGGCCAGACCGCGCTCGACCGGACGGGCGCGATCGTGGGGCAGACCCTGGTCGAGCAGTTCGAGACCGCCCTTGGCAACCTCCTCACGGCGCTCGCCGCGACGGGCGGCACCCCGGCGCATCTCGCGCGCGTCACCGTCTATGCGACCGACGTCGCGGACTACCGCGCCCACGCCGCCGAACTGGGACGGGTGTGGAAGCGGCTCGCGGGCCGCGACTACCCGGCGATGGCGGTGATCGGCACGGTGCGGCTCTGGGACGAGAGCGCGCTCGTGGAGCTGGACGGCATCGCGATGGTGCCCCACGAGCCCCCGACAGCCAGTTAGTTTAGTAAAGGATAAGTAATCCAACGTCAACCCCCTTACCCACACTGCGGAAATATGCTGGACCGGTCTATGGACCGAACCATGTGACTGGCTCTACGTTGAGCGGCACGCCGTCCGAGAACGGAGCATCCGCATGAAGGACGTCACCCCCCTGACCGAGGGCTGGACGCTGCGCCACGAGCAGGCCGACCTGCCGGCGACGGTCCCCGGCTGCGTCCACACCGATCTCCTCCACGCCGGGCTGATCGAGGACCCGTTCCTCTCCCGGAACGAGACCGAGGTGGCCTGGGTGGGCCGTACCGACTGGCGTTACGACACCGTGCTCGGCGCCCGCGACACCGCGCACGAGCGCACCGACCTCGTCTTCGACGGCCTCGACACCGTCGCCACCATCAGCGTGGGCGGTGAACACGTCGCCAAGACCCGCAACATGCACCGGAGTTACCGCTTCGACATCACGGACCGGCTGGACCCGGCGGCCCCGACCCCGCTGCGCGTGGAGTTCACCTCCGCCTACACCGAGGCCGAAGCGGTCCGCGCCCTGGTGGGAGAGCGGCCCAACTCCTATCCCGAACCGTTCCAGTACATCCGCAAGATGGCCTGCTCCTTCGGCTGGGACTGGGGACCGACCCTCGTCACCGCCGGTATGTGGAAGCCCGTCCGTCTTGAGCACTGGTCCACCGCCCGGCTCGCCACCGTCCGCCCGCTCGTGACCGTCGACGGCACGACCGGCCGCGCCGAACTGCGCGTCGACGTCGAGCGGACCGCCACCGGCGGCGGGGTCCTCACCGCCCGCGCCCGCGTCGGCGGCCACACCGCCTCCGCCGACTTCGACGGCGCACACACCGCACTCACCGTCGAGGTCCCCGACGCCGCACTGTGGTGGCCCCGCGGCTACGGCGAACAGAGCCTGTACAAGGCCGAGTTGGAGCTGCTGGATGCCAACGGCACCGTCCTCGACCGCTGGCGGCGCCGGATCGGATTCCGTACCGTCACCCTCGACACCGGCACCGACGCGCACGGCACCGCCTTCACCCTGGCCGTGGGCGGCGAGCCCGTCTTCGCGCGCGGCGTCAACTGGATCCCGGACGACGTCTTCCCCTCCCGCATCACCCCCGACCGCTACCGCACCCGCCTCACCCAGGCCGCCGAGGCGGGCGTCAACCTCGTACGCGTCTGGGGCGGCGGCATCTACGAGAGCGACGACTTCTACGACATCTGCGATGAACTCGGCCTGCTGGTCTGGCAGGACTTCCTCTTCGCCTGCGCCGCCTACCCCGAGGAGCAGCCGCTGCGCTCGGAGATCGAGGCCGAGGCCCGCGAGAACGTCACCCGTCTCATGCCGCACGCCTCCCTCGTCCTGTGGAACGGCAACAACGAGAACCTGTGGGGCTTCCGCGACTGGGACTGGGAGCCCGCACTCGGCGGCGACTCCTGGGGGGAGGGCTACTACCTGGGCCTGCTGCCCCGCGTCGTCGCCGAGACCGACCCCACCAGGCCCTACTGGGCGGGCAGCCCCTGGTCGGGCTCCTGGGACCACCACCCCAACGATCCGGCGCACGGCACCGCGCACTCCTGGGACGTCTGGAACCGCACCGACTACACGGACTACCTCCACGAAGTTCCCCGCTTCGTCGCCGAGTTCGGCTGGCAGGCACCGCCCGCTCACGCCACGCTGCGGCGCGCGCTGCCGGGGGAGGAACTTCTCCCCACGTCGCCCGGCATGCTGCACCACCAGAAGGCCCACGACGGCAACGGCAAACTGGAGCGCGGCCTCGCCCACCACTTCGCCGTACCCGCGCCGGGGCCCGAGAACTTCGACCGCTGGCACTACCTCACCCAGCTCAACCAGGCGCGCGCCATCGCCACCGGCATCGAGCACTGGCGCGCCCACTGGCCGGTCTGCGCGGGCACCGTCCTGTGGCAGCTCAACGACTGCTGGCCGGTGACCTCCTGGGCCGCCATCGACGGCGACGAACGCATCAAGCCGCTCTACCACGCACTGAAACGGCTGTACGCGGACCGGCTCCTCACCGTGCAGAACCGCGAAGGACGCCCGGCCGTCGTCGCCGACAACCAGTCGCCGGCACCCTGGGACGCCGAGGTACGGCTGCGCCGTATGGCCGCCGACGGCCGCACCCTCGCCGAGACGACGGTGACGGCACGGGCCGGGGCGCGCTCGGTCGCCGTCGCGACGGTGCCCGACCATCTCCTGCCGGACGCGGGCTCCGCGAAGGAGTTCCTGGTCGCCGACGCGGGAGACCTGCGGGCGGTCCACTTCCCCGTACGCGACCGGGAGTTCGCCTTCCCCGAGCCGCGCTACGACGTGGACCTCGTGAACAGCGGGGCCGATGTCGTGGACGTCGTCGTCACCGCCCGTACGCTGCTGCGCGATCTGTTGCTCCAGGCGGACCGGCTCGCGCCCACGGCCGTCGCCGACCGGGGGCTGCTCACGCTGCTGCCCGGCGAGAGCGTCACCATCCGGGTACGCGGCTGGGACGGCGCCGGGGCCGGCGGGCCGGCCGCCGTCCGCGCCGCGCTGTTCGCGGTGGAGCCCGCGTGAGCGCGGCGGGGCAGCGGCTCACCATCAGGGACGTCGCCGCCCGCGCGGGCGTGTCGCGCGCCGCCGTCTCCCTCGCGTTCAACGACAAGCCCGGCGTGTCCGAGACCACGCGGGCGCACATCCTTGAGACCGCCAGGGAGATGGGCTGGGAGCCCAACCGCTCGGCCCGCGCCCGAGGAGCGCGGGGGACCGGCACCGTAGGGCTCGCGATCTGCCGCCCCGCCCGCCAACTGGGCCTGGAACCCTTCTACATGGACTTCATCTCCGGCATCGGCAGCGTCCTCACCGAGCAGTCCGGTGCGCTGCTGCTGCGCCTGGTGCGCGACGCGGACGAGGAGATCGAACTCCAGCACCACTGGTGGCGATCCGGCCAGGTCGCCGGCACCGTACTGGTCGACCTCCGGAGCGACGACCCGCGCGTCCCGGCGCTCGCCAAGCTCGGCATGCCGGTGATCGCCGTCGGCCATCCGTCGCTCGCCGGGCCGTTCACCGCCCGGTGGACGGACGACGGTACGGCCGTGACCGAAGCCGTCCGCTATCTCGCGGCCCTCGGCCACCGCTCCATCGCCCGTGTCGGCGGACCGGCCGAGCTGGGACACAGCGCCCTGCGACGGGAGGCATTCACGGCGGCCATGGCCGAACTCGGCCTGCCGGAAGGGCGGCAGAGCGCCACCGACTTCTCCGGCGGCGCGGGCGCCCGCGCCACCCGCTCGCTGCTCGCCTCCGCCGGGCGCCCCACGGCGATCATGTACGACAACGACCTCATGGCCGTCGCGGGACTGTCCGTCGCCGCCGAGATGGGGCTCCGGGTCCCCGCGGACGTGTCCCTGCTGGCCTGGGACGACTCGCAGCTGTGCCGGCTCACGCACCCGCCGCTGTCCGCGATGAGCCACGACATCCACGCGTTCGGCGCCGAGGTGGCGCGGGCGATGTACGACCTCATCGGCGGCGGGCGCGTCGCCGCCCGGCAGGTCCCCACTCCGACCCTGACCCCACGCGGCTCGACCGGCCCACCACCACCCCCGTAATTCCGCCGCTTCTACGAACAGCGCGACTCCCGCAACCCCCCACCGAAGAGGAAGGTTCCCTTCGCCATGCGCGGAAACCGATCCCGATCCCTGAACCGGTCCAGGCTTGTCGCCGTCGCCACGGCGGCACTCACCACGGCGGTCATGTCCCTCACCGCCGCCCCCGCCCCCGCCCAGGCGTTCCCGGCCACACCCAAGCAGGAGGTGCTGAACTACCTGAAGTCCATCGCCGGTTCGGGCGTCGTCTCCGGCCAGCACAACAAGGAACCGGCCGCCGCCCCCGGCCGCTACACGCAGCTCGTGAAGGACATCACCGGCCAGTACCCGGGCCTCTGGGGCGGCGACCTCATGTTCCGCGCCGAGGACGTCGCGGGCCGGCAACGCGTCATCGACCAGGCGAAGACCGAGTGGGCCAACGGCTCACTCGTCACGCTGACCTGGCATGTCTGCCCGCCGACCGTCGGCAGCTCGTGCGAGTTCGAGGGCGGCGTCAAGTCCCAGGTCTCCAAGGAGGAGTTCGAGGCGACGGTCACCGACGGCACGGCCCTCAACACCGCGTGGAAGCGCCGCCTGGACGAGGTCGTCCCGTACCTCCAACAGCTCAAGGACGCGGGCGTCCCCGTACTGTTCCGCCCGCTCCACGAGATGAACGAGTCCTGGAACTGGTGGGGTGACCGACCCGGACCGAACGGCGGCGCCCGCCTCTACCAGATCACCCGCGACCACCTCGCGGGCAAGGGCCTCGACAACCTGCTCTGGGTCTGGAACGTCCAGGACAACCCGGCGGGCGGCTGGAGTTCGTACTACCCGGGTGACGACTACGTCGACGTGGCGTCGCTGGACGTCTGGTACAAGGGCCACCCCAGCGAGGCGGATTACCAGCAACTGCGGACGATCGCCGGGACCAAGCCCATCGCCGTCGCCGAGATGGGCAAGATCCCCAACGCCGCGATGCTCGACAGCCAGACACAGTGGTCGTACTTCATGCTCTGGTCCGAGCAGTTGCAGGGCAGCAACTCCAACGCCGAGATCCAGGCGGGGTACTTCCACCCGCGCGTCCTGAACCAGGGCGAGGTCGCGCTGCCCTGAGGTCGTCTGCCCTGATCGCGCCGCGCCCGGTCAGCCGTCGAGGTCGACGCGCACCGTCAGCAGGTTCGTGCCCATCAGCCGGACCATCGCGCTGTTGCCCTTCGGCAGGGTCTTGAGCCGCGCTCGCGGGTCGTCCTCCGGCACGGGGTGGGCGGTCCCGGCGTACCACGTGCCCTTGATCCGGACGCGGACCCTCGGGTCGGCCAGGATGTTCCGTACGTACTGCGACTTGTCGCCGTACTCGGACACCAGCCAGAACTCCTGGCCGACCCTGCTCCCGCCGACGGGGGTCCGGCGGGGCTGTCCTGACGTACGCCCCGTGGTCTCCAGGAGCACCTGCCCCGGCATCCGCCGGGAGAGCGGATTGGCGACCCGCCTCTGCAACGTCGTGACGGCCCGGTGCTTGATCTCGTCGTAGCGCGACATCCGTGACTCTCCCCTTCGTTCTTCTCTTCTGCTCTTAGCTCTTCGCTCTGTCGGCTTCTCATCCTTCTCTTACGTCGCTCATATGCTGTCATCACGCGCCGTACATATTTTTCGGGCCATGTTCCTCACCTACCTCAGGCGCGAACTGCGCCGCCGCCGAAAGGCCGCGCTGGTCGTCGCCTCGGGGCTCGCACTCGGTATCGCGCTGGTCATCGTCGTCAACTCCGTCTCATCGGGCATGCAGCAGGCCCAGGGGAAGGTGCTGGAGTCGCTGTACGGACTCGGCACGGACATGACCGTCACCAAGGCCGCCCCGCCCCCGTCCGAGGGCGGCAGCGCACGGCCCCGCTTCAACTTCGACGCGGAGGACGGTGACGAGAAGCAGAGCAACGACGTTGTCATGCCTCAGGGCTTCCAGACCCTGGCGTCCAGCACCGTCGGCGAGGTCGCAGGACAGTCCGGCGTGGCCAGCGCCGTGGGCGGCCTCAGCCTCACCGTCGTCAAGGTCGACGGTGAGTTCAAGCCCGGCGAGTTCAAGCCGAGGGAAGGCGGCACGGTCGGTGGCGGTGGCGGTGGCGGCGGTGAGCCGCAGGGTGAGGTACGGGGCGGCGGAGCCGCGTTCGACGTCAACTCCTACACGGCCTACGGCACCGACACGGCGCGGCAGGACCTCGGCCCGCTGACCTCCTCCAAGATCACCGAAGGCCGCGCGTTCAAGACGACCGAGACCGATGCCGAGGTGGCCGTGGTCGACTCGGCGTACGCGAAGGAGAAGAAGTACAAGGTCGGCAGCGAAGTCACCATCAAGGGAACGAAGTTCGAGATCATCGGTATCGCCACCGCCGACAGCGGTGACGCGGCGGCCAATCTGTACATACCGCTGAAGCGGGCGCAGACCCTGTCCGACTCCAAGGACAAGGTCACCACGGTCTACGTCCAGGCCGACGACTCGCAGCAGATCGACGCCGTCAAGTCGGCCATCCAGGAGAACATCGCGGGCACCACCGTCACCACGTCCGCCGATCTCGCGGACACCGTCTCCGGTTCCCTCTCCACGGCGTCGGACCTCGCCACCAACGTCGGCAAGTGGCTGTCCATCGCCGTCCTCGTGGCCGCGTTCGTCGTCGCGGGTCTGCTCACCATGTCGGCCGTCGGCCGCCGCGTACAGGAGTTCGGCACGCTCAAGGCCCTCGGCTGGAAGAGCGGGCGCGTCACCCGGCAGGTCGTCGGCGAGGCGATGGTCAACGGTCTGGTCGGCGGTGTGCTCGGCATCGCCGTCGGCGTGGCCGGGGCCTACGCGCTGACCGCCGTCAGCCCGTCCCTGACCGCCCAGCTCGGCGGTGCGGGCGGCGGCCTGATGCGGGCCGGCGGCCCCGGCGGACAGGCCGCCGACAAGGCCGTCGAGATCGCCCTCACCGCTCCCATCTCCGCCGCCACGATCGCCCTGGCGGTCGGCCTCGCGGTGACCGGCGGCCTGATCGCCGGCGCCTTCGGCGGCTGGCGCGCCTCCCGGCTCCGGCCCGCCGACGCGCTGCGCCGCGTCGAGTAACGCCGGACGCGTCCGATGAACGACGCGCAACCGGCGG
Organism: Streptomyces sp. NPDC058665; assembly: GCF_042714995.1. Lineage (NCBI taxonomy): Bacteria > Bacillati > Actinomycetota > Actinomycetes > Kitasatosporales > Streptomycetaceae > Streptomyces > Streptomyces sp. NPDC058665. The sequence continues at coordinate 65,120 of NZ_JBHXRX010000022.1, read as the reverse complement.
TCAGCACCAGGCAGTTCGGCACCAAGCAGTCAGCAGAGTCAGCAGCCCAGGAGTCGCACCATGTATGAACTCAGCGGCGTCACCAAGCAGTACCGCAGAGGCAAGGACACCGTCGACGCGCTCGCCGGGGTCGACCTGACCATCGGTGAAGGGGACCGGCTCGTCATCAAGGGTCCCACCGGCGGCGGCAAGTCCACCCTCCTCCAGATGCTCGGCGGCCTCGACCGCCCCACGGCGGGCAGCGTCCTGCTCGACGGCACCGACCTCGCCCGGCTCGGCGAGGCCAAACTCACCGCCGTACGCGGCCGGACCATCGGCTTCGTCTTCCAGAGCTTCAACCTCATCCCCACCCTCTCCGCGCAGGAGAACGTCGAGACCGCGCTCGTCCCGCTCGGTACGAAGGCCAAGGAGCGGCGCGAGCGGGCGGCGGAGGCCCTGCGTTCGGTCGGACTGGGGGAGCGCCTGCACCATGTGCCCTCCGAGATGTCCGGCGGTCAGCAGCAGCGCGTGGCCATCGCGCGGGCGCTGGTCAAGCGGCCCAAGGTGCTGCTCGCCGACGAACCCACCGGCAATCTCGACGAGTCCATGCGCGACGAGATCATGGATCTGCTCGAAGGGCTGTGGAAGGAGCACGGGCTGACGTTCGTCATGGTCACCCACGACAGCGCCATCGCCCGCCGCGCGACCCGTCTGGCCACCATCAAGCGCGGGAAGATCACCATCACCGAACGCCCGGAGTAGCCCGGACACCGCTCGCCGTTCCCGGGCCCCCTACCTTTGTGGATCAGGGAGTTCCCGGGAACGGCGAGAGGTGGGCGAATGGCGCGGGCCGGGCTGACGGCGGAGCGGGTGACGCTCGCGGGCGCCGAACTGGCGGACGAGGTCGGGCTCGACCGGATCTCGATGTCGCGGGTGGCCCGGCGGCTCGGCGTGACGGACGCGAGCCTCTACGCGCATGTCCGCGGTCTGGAAGACCTGCGCGGCCGGATCGCGCTGCTGGCGGCGGACGAGAAGACCCTCCGTATCGCGGAGGCGACGGCCGGCCGGGCGGGCAAGGACGCGCTGGTCGCGTACGCCGATGCCTGGCGGGACTACGCCCACCGGCACCCGGGCCGCTACACGGCGACCCAGGCCCAGGTCCGGATCGACCCCGAGCTGGCGGCGAAGGCGTCCGGGCCCCGGCGAGCGGTCGAGCTGGCGTACGGCATGCTGCGCGGCTACGGGCTGGCGGAGCCCGATCTCACCGACGCGGTGCGGCTGCTGCGCAGCACGTTCCACGGGTTCGTCGCCCTGGAGTCGGCGGGTGGCTTCGCGCACGCGCGGGCGCCCCAGGATTCCTGGGTCCGCGCCCTCGATGCCCTGCACACGCTCCTGGAGCACTGGCCCCCGTCGGGTGCATCAGAGGACCGCTGCTGACCGTTCGATCCGTCGCCCGGCTTCACCGCAGGCTCAGGTCGTCACCCAGCGCCGCCGCGATCTCGGCGGCCCGCGAGAGATCGTCCAGCCGGCGGGTCAGGAACGCGCACGAATGCCCGTGCTCGATCGACCACCACGCCGCAGACCCGCCGAGCCCGCCCTTCGCGATCTTCCCGTCGTCGCGTATGAGCCCCAGCGTCCAGCCGACGGTGGTCGCGAAGACCTCGTCGTGCCGGCGCACCTGGGGCGCGAGATACGCCGCGTGGAGTTCGCTGCCGAGGAGCCGGTGGACCGGTCCGTCCGTGCGGGTGAGGCCATCGAAGAACTCCGCCACGGAGGTCGCGGTGGCGTGCAGATTGGCGGCGCCGAAGACCGACCGCCGCCAGGCCGTGGAGTTCATCCGCTCCATGTCGAGCAGACCCGCCGGGATGGTCAACCACGGCTCCTGCGGCAGCTGTTGGGACCACTCGGGGGAGGCGGGCTCAAGCTCGGCGACCCGGTGCAGTTCACTGTCGGGCACCCCGAACCAGCCGTCGAGGCCCAGCGCCGGCCGTACGACGTCGGCGAACATCCGCTCCAGCGAGATGCCCGCCCCGGCCCGCAGCACCCCGTCGATCAGATGCCCGTACGTCAGGGCGTGCTCGCCCAGCGACGTACCGGGAACGTACTCCGGAGCCGACACGGCCAGGATCTCCCGCAGCCGGGCGTCGTCCAGCAGATCCGTCCCCACGGCCGCCACCGGGAACCGGGCCTGGCCCGCCTGGTGGGTCAGGACATGACGCAGGGTGGTCCGCTCCTTCCCGGCGACCGCGTACGACGGCCAGTACCGCCCGATCGGCTCGTCCAGCGTCAGCGCGCCGTCCCGGACCGCCACCAGGGCCGCGAGCGCGGCGAACGGCTTCGAGACCGAGTACGGCTGGACCAGCGTGTCGGGGCGCCAGGGACGCCGCCGCGCGGTGTCGGCCCAGCCGCCGCTGAGCCGGACGACCTCGACACCGTCCCGCCACACCGACAGACCGGCCCCGGTCTCGCGGCCGTCGTCCACCATCCCCCGGAAGACCTGACGGACCGTCTCGTACCCCTTGGCCACATGCCCTTCGACGCTCATCCCGATTCCCCTCCGTGATGCCGTGGACGCCCCCGGCCACGCCGGAGCATATACCCGTGGGGGGTATGTAGGGAAGGGTCGTACGGACGGAGGTCTCGTGCCCGGGGGCGGGCGTGTCAGGCCGGGGCGGGCGGCGTCCGACCGTACGCTGAGCCGGTTCGCGGCCCCTCCCCGCCGCGCTCTCCCGTCACCGCCGTTCCGTCTGTTCTCCCCTCTCATCGCGCATCCCCCCACACACGCCGGCCCCGGAGGCGTTCTTGCCGTCCCGCTCACCCCTGCCGAGCCTGTTCACCCGGATTCCGCTGGCCGGGAACTACCCGGCGGCCGTCACTCTGGCGCTGCTCGCCCTCAGCCCGTATCTGATCCTCACCACCGCCACCACCCTGATGGAACCGCAGATCATGCGGGACATCGGCGCCACGCCGTACGAACTCCAGCTCACCAGCGGCATGTCCAACGCGGGGTACGCCTTCGGCGCCGTCGCCTGCGCCGACCTCGTGCAGCGGCTGGCGCGGCGTCTGGTCTATCTCGTGTGCGAAAGCGGATTCGTGCTGGCCACGGTGCTGGCGCTGAGCGCGCAGAACATCGGGATGTTCGCCACCGGAGTGGTGTTCCAGGGCCTGTTCACCGGCATGCTGCTGGTCGCGTCACTGCCCCCGCTGATCATCGGGCACCCCATCGAGAGACTTCAGACGACCGCCGTCGTCATCAGCCTCGGGCTCTTCGGGATGGTGGCCTTCGGGCCACTGGTGGGCGGGATCGTCGGCTCGTTCGGCGGCTGGCGGCCACTGTTCGCGGGCATCGGCACCCTGGCCCTGATCGGACTGATCGTCGGTTCCCTGACCTTCGAGGGCAACGAGCCGCCGGACCGCCGCGCGAGGTTCGACTGGACCGCCATCCCGCTCGCTTTCGGTACCACGGCGCTGCCGTTCTTCGGCGTCTCGTGGCTGACGCGCGGCGACTACAGCGACCCCGAGTTCTACGTGCCGGTCATCGTCGGACTGATCTGCGGGGTCTTTCTGGTGGGCGGGCAGTACCGGAAGGCCCGTCCGCTGATGCCCGTGCGGCCCATCAGCAACACCCTGCCCGTCGTCGGCACACTCAACGCGATGCTCGTCGGGGCGTGCTTCACCACCCTGCTGGAGCTGATCGAGGTGTATCTGACCAGGATGGGGGACTTCTCCCCGGTCCGGATCGGGTCGCTCGTCACCCCCCAGATCATGGGCGTTCTCATCGCCTCTCTGCTGTTCCGACAGCTGATGTCGACCCGCTGGACGCCGGTGCTGGCCCTGTGCGGCACCGTCAGCGTGGCCATCGGCGGCGCCGTCCTGCTGGCCACCGACACGTCGAACTCGGCCGTGACCATCCCCTTCGCCTCGTTCTTCCTCGGCTTCGGCGCGGGCGCGGGCGTGACGCCGGGCCTCTTCCTGGCCGGCTTCTCCGTCCCCTCCATCCAGATCGGCCCGACCTTCGCGCTGGTGGAGCTGCTGCGCTCGGAGGCGGCGTTCCTGATCGGCCCCGTCCTGCTGCACTTCGCGCTCGACGAAGGGCTCGCGAACGGGTTCCGTCAGTCGGTGGGGATCACTCTGGGGATCACCGTCGTCGGCGCGCTGGGCCTGGTGATCCTCTACATCCTCGGCGGCGCTCGGCCGGAGGCACCGGACCTGGTGTCCTGGCACGCCGGTACGTCCACGGGCTACCACTCCCCGGCGCTGCTGGCCGCGGTCCGCAAGGCCTGACGGCGGCCGGCCGGGCCCGACATGCGCGTGGCCGGCGGCCAACGGATAGTGAGTGGGTGGGGCCGGCTCTCGGGGTTGGAGGCGCATCGATGACCAGGCGCGGCAGGAACCCCGGCAGGAACCCCGGCACGAACCGCGGAACGGCCCTACGGCGGCGAGCCCCCGCCCATCTCTCGCCCCGGGAGCGCGCCGAGCGGGGCAGGGCGGCCCGTAAACGAGCGCCGAGGTCCGGCCACGCGGGGTTCGAGGCGGTCCGCACCCGGCCCGATCCGGTGGCGGTCGTCGACGCCCAGTCGCAGACGCGGGTGCCGGAACTGGTGCCCATCCGGTACGGGCGGATGACCGAGTCGCCCTTCCGCTTCTACCGGGGCGCTGCCGCGATCATGGCCGGTGACCTGGCGACCACCCCGGTGTCCGGCATCACGGCGCAGCTCTGCGGGGACGCGCATCTGCTGAACTTCCGGCTCCTCGGCTCGCCCGAGCGGCACCTGGTCTTCGACATCAACGACTTCGACGAGACACTGCCCGGCCCCTGGGAGTGGGACGTCAAACGCCTGGCCGCGAGCCTGGTGATCGCCGGCCGGGAGAACGGATACTCCCGGAAGGAGCAGTCGGTGATCGTACGGGCGGCCGTACGGTCCTACCGCGAGCGCATGCGCGCGTACGCCGGGATGGGCAATCTCGACGTCTGGTACTCCCGCGCCGACATGGAGGAACTCCAGCCGCTGGCCGACCGCAGGCTGAGCGCGAAGGGCCGGCACCGGCTGTCGAGGATGATGGCGAAGGCGCGCAGCCGCGACAGCATCCAGGCGTTCGAGAAGCTGACCCGGCAGCAGGACGGGGACCGCCGCTTCGCCCCCGATCCGCCGCTGGTCGTTCCGGTCGACGACCTGCTGCGGGGCGCGGAGCACGACAGGCTCGTCCGCGATCTCGGCAAGCTGGTCGACCGGTACGGGCGGAGCCTGTCCACCGAGCGCAGACAACTGCTGCGGCAGTACCGCGTGGTGGACATCGCCCGCAAGGTCGTCGGGGTGGGCAGCGTCGGCACGCGCTGCTGGATCCTGCTCCTGCTGGGCAAGGACGACAGCGATCCGCTGATCCTCCAGGCGAAGGAGGCGGACCACTCCGTACTGGCCGAGCACGTCGGCGAGAGCGAGTACAACAACCAGGGCCAGCGCGTCGTCGCCGGCCAGCGGCTCATGCAGGCGGTGGGCGACGTCTTCCTCGGATGGGACCGGGTACTGGGGCCCGACGGCATTCAACGGGACTTCTACATAAGGCAGTTGCACGACTGGAAGGGCATCGTGGTGCCCCAGGTCATGGTCCCGAACGGTATGCGGGTCTTCGCCGAACTCTGCGGCGCGACCCTCGCCCGCGCCCACGCCCGCTCGGGCGACCGGATCGCCATCGCCGCGTACCTGGGCGGCGGACCCGTCTTCGACAACGCGGTGTCCGACTTCGCCGAGAGCTACGCCGACCAGAACGAGCGCGACCACGCGGCCCTGGTGACCGCGGTGAGGAAGGGCCGGGTCACGGCCGAGGCGGCGTGACCCGGCGGGCCTGAAGCCGGTCCGACCTGCCTGTTAGGGTGAAGCGCAGCGAAGGGGAGTAGTCCCGAGAACCGCTGGTCGACACACTGGCCGCCCCAGGGCGTCCCGGCCACCGGGCCACCGCGTACCACGCGGGGCGGACGAGACCTTCGACCAAGGCATGATCCGGCCCGCGCTTCAGTGCGGGTCGTCCGTCGTGCCGGGTCGAGTGGTTCCTCCCGTCGCCTTCTGGGTGTCGTACGAGCTCACGGCCCGGCCCCAGCAGAAAGCAAGGGAATGACTTTCGACCCCCTGGCGATCATCACCGCCTTTGGGCTCATCTTCCTCGCGGAGCTCCCCGACAAGACCATGTTCGCCTCGCTGGCCATGGGCACCCGGATGCGGCCGCTGTACGTCTGGTTCGGCACCTCCACCGCGTTCATCGTGCACGTCGCCATCGCCGTGGGCGCCGGCAGCCTGCTGGGCCTGCTTCCGGAGATCGCCGTCAAGCTGGTCTCCGCCGCACTGTTCGCGTTCGGCGCCTTCGTTCTGCTGCGCAGCGGGGGAGACGACGACGAGGACGGCGCAGGGAAGACCGTCAGCGGCTTCTGGCCCGTCTACACGACCGCCTTCACGGCCGTCTTCATCAGCGAGTGGGGCGACCTCACTCAGATCACCACCGCCAACCTGGCCGCGAGCAACGGCTGGCTGCCCACCGCGATCGGCTCGGCCCTCGCGCTGATGTCGGTTTCCGCGCTGGCTCTGCTGGCCGGCCGGTTCATCGCCCGGCGGGTGCCGCTGAAGACCGTGCAGCGCATCGGCGCGCTGTGCATGGGCGGGCTCGCGATCTGGACGCTCATCGAGGCCCTCACGCTCTGACGTCCGGGCGGCGGGCGTGCCGGGCGTGGCGGGCGCGGCGGGTGGTCGGCGCGCTGCGCCCGTGAAAGGGTGATCCTCTTCGTATGTCGCCGCTCACAACTCGCCATCTGGAAAAGGGGATCCGAATGAAAATCACCGTGAACGAGGACCTGTGCTGCGGCGCCGGCCAGTGTGTCGCGCTCGCGCCGGAGGTGTTCGACCAGCGTGACGAGGACGCCATCGTCGTGCTGCTGGAGGCCGAGCCCGGCGAGCAGGTGCACGCGGCTGTCCGTGAGGCCGCGTCCGGCTGTCCTTCGGCCGCCATCACCGTGATCGACAACGCCTAGGGCGTGTTTTAGAAGTCCCGTCTGGCCCACGACGCCTGGCACCCACGCTCGCCGCGTTGTCGGAGTCATCCAAGTACGTCCAGTACGAGGCTGATCCTCCGCCTTGCGATCGCACGCACCAGACGCCGTGGGCCCCGCCCTACCGGGCGGACGACGCTACTTCTAAAACACGCCCTAGCCGCACCCCTGACCCGGCACGGCGTACTCAGGAAGTCGCCGTGGCCGGCAGATCGGGACGCGCCGGCGGGTGACCGTCGGCGGTCCGCAGCGTCAGCACCATGGTGAAGCCGCCGCCGGGGGTGTCCTCGGCGGCGAGCGTGCCCCCCATCGCCTCCGCGAAGCCCCGGGCGACGGCGAGGCCGAGCCCGACACCGGCACCCCGGGGGGCGTCCCCATACCGCTGGAACGGGGCGAAGATCCGGTCCTTCGCGTCGTCGGGGACACCGGGGCCCCGGTCCACCACGCGGACCTCGACCCGGTCGGCGATCGCGCTGGCGGAGACGAGCACCTGCTCGTCGCCGGGGCTGTACTTGACGGCGTTCTCGACGATGTTGGCCACCGTGCGCTCCAGCAGGCCCGGATCGACGGCGACCATCGGTACGTCCTCCGGGATGTCCAGCACGACACTGCCCTCCGGCACACCGCCGAGCGCCATCGGCACCACCTCGTCGAGATCGATCTCACGGATCAGCGTGGTCACCGTGCCCGTCTGGAGACGGGACATGTCGAGCAGGTTCCCGATCAGATTGTCCAGCCGGTCGGCGCCCTCCTCGATGCCCGCGAGAAGCTCCTGGTGGTCCTCGTCGGACCACTCCACGTCGTCCGAGCGCAGCGAGGTCACCGACGCCTTGATACCGGCCAGCGGGGTACGCAGGTCGTGGCTGACCGCCGCGAGCAGCGCCGTACGGATCCGGTTGCCCTCGGCCAGTTCCCGCGCCTGCCCGGCCTCGCCGACCAGCCGCTGGCGGTCCAGGACGACGGCGGCCTGCGCCGCGAAGGCGGAGAGCACCCGGCGGTCCTCGGCGGGCAGCACCCGGCCGGACAGGGCCAGCGCCATATGGTCCCCGATCGGCATGTCGACGTCCGCGTCCTCGGGGCGCTCCACCCGCTCGGCCGCCCCGACGCTGCCCGCGCACGTCCAGGGAGCGGTGTCGCTCTCGCGCTCCAGCAGCGCCACCGATTCCATCGCGAACGTCTCGCGGACCCGCTCCAGCAGGGCGTCGAGAGTCGTCTCGCCGCGCAGCACGCTGCCGGCCAGGAAGGACAGGATCTCGGACTCGGCACGCAGCCGGGCCGCCTGATGGGTGCGGCGGGCCGCGATGTCCACGACGGACGCCACGGAGACCGCGACACCGAAGAAGATCGCGATGGCGACGATGTTCTGCGGGTCGGCGATCGTGAACTCGTGCAACGGCGGGGTGAAGTAGTAGTTCAGCAGCAGCGAACCGATGGCCGCGGAGGCGAGCGCCGGGACCAGACCGCCGAGCAGCGCCGCGGCGACCGTCAGCGTCAGGAAGAGCAGCATGTCGTTGGCCAGGCCGACGTCCGGGGCCATGCCGTCGAGCAGCAGCGTCAGCAGTACGGGCCCCGCGACGCCGGTGAGCCAGCCCGCGACGCTTCGCGCGCGCCCCAGCCGGGCGCCACGGGCCACCGGCAGGCCGCGCCCCCTCGCGACCTCGCCGTGGGTGACGATGTGGACGTCGAGATCCGGTCCTGAGCCGCGGGTGACGGTCTGGCCGACCCCGGGGCCGAAGACGTACTGCCAGGTCTTGCGGCGGCTCGAACCGAGCACGATCTGCGTGGCGTTGACCCCGCGCGCGAACTCCAGCAGCGCCGAGGCCACATCGTCCCCGATGACATGGTGGAAGGTGCCGCCCAGATCCTCGACCAGGAGCCGCTGGCCCGCGAGCTCCTTGGGCGACGCCGAGGTGAGACCGTCGCTGCGGGCGATGTAGACGGCCAGCACCTCACCGCCCGCCCCCTTCTCCGCGAGCCGGGCGGCGCGGCGGATGAGCGTGCGGCCCTCGGGCCCGCCGGTCAGGCCGACGACGATGCGCTCACGGGCCTGCCAGGTGGAGCGGATGTTGTGCTCCCCTCGGTACTGCTGGAGATATTCGTCCACCCGGTCCGCGGTCCACAGCAGAGCCAGCTCACGCAGCGCGGTGAGATTGCCGGGGCGGAAGTAGTTGGAGAGAGCCGCGTCGAGCTTGTCCGGCCGGTAGATGTTGCCGTGCGCCATCCGGCGGCGCAGTGCCTGCGGATCCATGTCGATCAGCTCGATCTGGTCGGCGTGCCGGACGACTTCGTCGGGGACGGTCTCCCGCTGCCGTACGCCCGTTATCGACTCCACGACATCGCCCAGCGATTCCAGATGCTGGATGTTGACCGTGGATATGACGTCGATGCCGGCCTGGAGCAGCTCCTCGACGTCCTTCCAGCGCTTCGCGTTGCGGGAGCCAGGGACATTCGTGTGCGCGAGTTCGTCCACCAGGGCCACCGCCGGGCGCCGCTCCAGAACGGCGTCCACGTCCATCTCGGTGAAGACGGTGCCGCGGTACCGGATCTCCAGGCGCCGGATCTGCTCCAGACCGTGGAGCATCACCTCCGTACGCGGCCGGTCGTGATGCTCGACGAACGCCACGACGCAGTCGGTGCCGCGCTCCACCCGGCGTTGCGCCTCGGAGAGCATCGCGTATGTCTTGCCGACTCCGGGTGCCGCGCCGAGATAAATGCGGAGTTTGCCGCGTCTCATGATTCCGCTCTTCCTGGTTGCCCCAAAGGAAACCCGCGTTCACGCGGAAACGCCTCTCGCTGACGCTTCTCATACGGCGGTTGCCTCCGCCTTGACGCTTTCCTGACAGCCTCCGTGATTGGCGCCGGCCGTCACCACGCGTCAGCGCGGGAAAGCATTGGATGGCCTCGCGCGGTCTGCTGCGCGAGCGGACCGTACGCACCGACCGGCTCGTCTCCGTGCGCTGGTCCGACGGCGTCGCCCAACGGCTGATCCCGCGCGACCTGGACGGCGGCAGCGTCGAGGTGGACCCGCGTCGAGCTCGACGCGGCCAGGACCGTCTTCAAGGTCTCCGGCCTGATCTGACCTTGTCCCGGGACCGGTCCCGTCGCGGGGCTCCGACCGGCACAGCACCGGCATTAGAGTGAACGGGTGACTTCCCTGCCGGAGAACCGGCCGCCACGGATCAGTGAGACCGACCGCGACACGGCCGTCCGGCGACTCCAGGAGGCGTACGCCGAAGGCCACATCTCGCACGAGGAGATGGACACACTCCTCAACCAGGCGCTCACCGCACAGACGCACGACGCGCTCGCGCGGGCTCTGGCCCCGCTCCCGGCGGAGAAGCCCGCCACGACGTCCACGATCGCCGTCCACGCGGGACGGATCCGGCGGCGCGGCCCCTGGCGGGTACCCCGGACCCTCAAGGTCGAGTCCGCCTTCGGCAGCGTGCGACTCGACCTGTCCCGGGCGGTCATCGAGCATCCGGTGATCGACATCGAGCTGCAACTGGGCACCGGCGGGGCCAAGGTCACGGTCCCGCGCGACGCGATCGTCGAGTTCGACAACCTGGGCACCGGGTGGAAGGACATGCGCTACAAGCCTCCGCGCCACTCCGGCCCCGGCGGGCCGACGATCCGGATCTCCGGAACGATGGGCTTCGGCCGGCTGAAGATCCGCCACGCGCGCCGCTGAGCGGAGTCGCCGCGGGGAGGCGCTTCAGCCGGACGTGACGGCTCCGGCTCGGCTCCCGCTCACCCGAATGGCGTTACGGAGATGCGCGGAGCACAGTGGATAGGGGGACGGCCGCCCCGGGAGACATCCGGAAAATTTGCGGCGGCTGTGCAATCACTCGCGACATCGCTCCCTATCCCAGGAAGATGAGTCGGTCATGGCAGTCAAAGAAGCCACCTCAACAGCAATGTCGAACGGCCACCGCCACCACGGTGACATCAAGGGGACGACGACGATCGCGGACTCGGTCGTCGCGACCATAGCCGGTATCGCCACCCGTGACGCGCCCGGGGTGTACGCGATGGGCAGCAGTATGACCCGGACCCTGGGAGCCGCGCGGGACATGATGGCCCGGTCCGGCGATGTGACGCGCGGCGTGCAGGTCGAAGTCGGCCAGAAGCAGGCCGCGGTGGATATCGACGTCGTGGTGGAGTACGGGTATCCGATCACCAGGACCACCGAAGAGATCCGCACGGGTATCGCCGACGCGGTCGAGACCATGACCGGTCTGGAGATCGCCGAGGTGAACATCGACATCCTCGACGTGCACGTGCCGGGTTCGGACGAAGGCAGCGGCGAAGAGCCGCGCGCGCGATGACCGGAGGCCCATGACGGGACGGTCACGCGGGCCCCACCCGCGCGACCGTCCGTGATTTCGCGCGGTCGGATTCTCCGCCTCGTCGGCTCCGCGCCGTCCTCCTGCGGGTCAGCGCGCCTGGTCGGGCGGGATCGACTGCTCGGCCCAGACCGTCTTCCCGACGGCTGTCATCCGAGTGCCCCAGCGCTCGCTGAGCTGGGCCACCAGCAGCAGACCCCGGCCGCCCTCGTCGGTGGGTTTGGCACGCCGCACATGCGGACTGGTGTCACCGCCGTCCGAGACCTCACAGATCAGCGCCTTGTCCTTGAGCAGCCGCAGCCGGATCGGGCCCACCCCGTAGCGGATCGCGTTGGTGACCAGCTCGCTCACCACCAACTCGGTCACGAAAGCCAGGTCTTCGAGTCCCCAGGCGGTCAGAAGCCCGCACGCGTTCTGGCGCGCCTCGGCGACCACCGACGGATCGCACGGCAGGTCCCAGGAGGCGGTGCGATCGCTGTCGAGGGCGTGGGTGCGGGCGACAAGGAGCGCGATGTCGTCGGTCGGCTCCTCGGGCCGGACCAGGTCCACGATGCTCTCGCAGATCTCGTCCAGCGATTCGGTCCGGTCGTTGAACGCCCGCATCAGCCCGGCGGGTGCCTCCTCGACGGTGTCGCCGTCGACGGTGTTGCCGTTCCGGCCGAGATTTCGGTCGAAGAGGGCCAGCACGCTGTCCGGCGGCAGCGTCACCTGCGCTCCCTCGAACGGCAGACCCCCCGTGCCCAGGGGGGAGTTGGAAGGCAGGGAGACGACTTCGCCGCGTGCTCCGGGGCGTATCAGAACCGGCGCCGGGTGCCCCGCCCGCGCCAGTGTGCAGACCTGGGACGCGGGGTCGTATACCGCGTAGAGGCAGGTGGCGCCGATGTCGCTGACCGCGTCACCCGCGATGCGCGTTCCCTCCCGCGCGTGGCTGACGATGTCGTCGAGGCGGGTGAGGACTTCGTCCGGTGCCAGTTCGATCTCCGCGAGGGTCCGTACAGCCATACGGAGCCGGCTCGCCGCCGCGGCGGCACGGATGCCATGCCCGACCACGGTGCCGACGACCAGGCCCACCCGTAGGCCGGGCAGCGGAATGACGTCGAACCAGCCGCCGCCCGGACCGGAGCCGCCGCGCGCGGACAGATACCGGGCGGCAACGTCGACGGCGGGCTGTGCACGCGCTCGCGGAGACAGCTCACGGCGCTGAAGGGACGAAGCGATGTTCCGTTCACGCGTGTAGCGGCGGGAGTTGTCCAGACAGACGGCCGTCTGGGCCACCAGGTCCTCGGCGACGAGCAGGTCGTCGGGGGAGAACGGGCCCGGAGAGGTGGAATGGCGCGTGAAGGACACGACCCCGAGCGTGGCGCCCCGTGCGCGGATGGGGACCACGATGAAGGAGTGCGCTCCGTGATTCTCGGGCAGGGCCGCGCCGGCGGGGTCCCCGGCCAGCCAGCGCCGTATCTCCGGGTCCGTACGAGAGAACCGCAGCGCCCGGCCGCTCGTCAGGCACAGGTTCACGGGGGAGAGCGCCAGGTGGCTGTGTGCGCTGCCGTCGGGCACCGTCGAGGGGACATACGCCGACGCGCTGACCGCTCGATGCAGTGTGGCCGTCCCCTCCTCGACAGGTCCGGGCAGATCGCCGCCCAGGACGGCACCCAGCAGGTCGACGCACGCGTAGTCCGCGAAGCGCGGAACGGCCACATGGGTCAGCTCGCGCGCTGTGCCGTCCACCTCCAGGCTCACCCCGATCCGCGTGCGCGCCTCGGTGAACAGGGCCAGCCGTTCACGGCCGCGGTGCAGCTCGGTCAGGTCCTGGGCGTTGGCGCCGACGGCCCGCACTTTTCCGGAGTCGTCTTTGAGGGGAAAGATCTCCGACGACCACAGGTGCGCCTCGGACTCACCGGGCACCTTCGTGAAGGGCTCCATGATCTCGGGTTCTCCGGTCTTGGCGACCCGGCGAACGCGTATGTCGGCCTCGGCGTACTCCCGGGTGTGCTCGATGTCGCCGATGTGTATGCCGCGCAGGTCTTCCTCGGAGCGGGCGAGCACGCGCGCCATCTCGGTGTTCAGCCGCAGCAGCCGCGCTTCCGTGTCATAGAGGGCGTAAGCGGTCGGGTACTGCTCGAACGCCGCCTCGATGAGCGCCCCGGTGTCCGTTCCCGCGACTTCCCGCGTGGGAACGGCCGCCAGCAGCCGTCCGCCCCGGGCCATGTGCTCGGGGAGCTGGATCAGGTGGGGGCGGAAGGGCAGCCGCCGACCGTCGCGGTGGCGCAGAACCGAATCCGTGTCACCGATCAGCGCCGCGACCGGTCGCCCGACGACTTCCTGAGGCGGGTGTCCCAGCAGCCGCTCCGCCCACTCGCCTGCCCACGAGATGGTGTTGTCGGCGTCGACAAGAGCAAGAGCGAAGGAGACGGGAAAGGCCTCGCCTTCTGAAGAAAGCCGACGCGGATCAGATGCGTCGGCGGGAAGTCCGCTTTGGCTCATTTCTATCGCCCGACCTCATCATGGAGATCCCATCACAACCATTGCCCGCCCGACCGGGGCGCGCAAGGTGAGCGGCATCGCTCACACAAGGTGAGTGATCGGACGCGGAGCGTCGAGATCGTTCCTTGTCGTTCCTTCCGCCTGATGTTCCGCCTGATGTGACACTTCTGTGCGTCGTGGCGCTGTCAGGAGGGGGGAAAGAACACTGGGCGATCGAAGAGGCATGTGTGGACAGGGGTGGAAAACACCATCGTACTCACGCGTCCGACGGGGAACTCGGGATTGCCGTATCGCTCGCCCAGCAGGGGGACGAGGACGCTTTCACGAGGGCGTACCGGCTCGTACATCCGGGACTTCTCGGATATCTGCGCGGGCTGGTCGGGGACGAAGCGGAGGATGTCGCCTCGGACGCCTGGCTGGAGATCGCCAGGGACCTGAGGCGTTTTCGGGGCGACGGCGCGGGATTTCGTGGCTGGACGGCGACCATCGCGCGCAACCGGGCGCTGGACCACCTCCGTAAGCAGAAGCGCAGGCCCCGGATATCACTCATCGAGCAGGATGTCCTGGAACTGCCGGGGCGGGCGGACACCGTGGAAACGGTGTTCGAGTCGATGTCGACGCAGTGGGCGCTGGGGCAGCTCGCCGAGTTGCCGCCGGACCAGGCGGAGGCGGTGCTGCTGCGGGTGGTGGTGGGGCTGGACGGACCTTCCACGGCACGGGTGCTGGGCAAGCGGCCGGGCGCCGTGCGGACGGCCGCCTATAGGGGGCTGAAGCGGCTGGCCGAGCAGTTGACCTCGGGAAGCCGGGCGGAGAATGCGGCGTCCGCCGCGTCGGGCACGCTGAGGGATGAGACATGACACGCGAGCCGGAAGCGACGGATGCGTCGTTCATCACGCCCGAGGTCCAGGCGCTCGCCGACGCTGTCCGAGGCGGTGTCGAGCCGGAGGGGGTCGAGCGGGCGCTCACGGCGTTCCGGGAGGCAGGCAGCGCGGCCGAAGGCGCCGCGTCCCGGCGTCGCCGGAGTCGTGGCAGGAGGCGCGACGACTGGCGCCCGGCCCGGCGCCGGTTCCCGGCCCTTGTCTCATGGAAGGCGGCGCTCGGCGCGGCCCTCGCCACCGTCACGCTCGGCGGACTGGCGGTGGCGGCCGTTCCCGGCGGGCTCCCGGATCCGTTCAGCCCCGCCGAAAGCCCCGCGAAGAGTCCCACGTCCACGCCGGGCGTGGTCGCCCCGCGTACCCCTGGCGATACATCCGGCTCTACGGTCCCGAGCCCCTCGTCACCGGCGCCCCCGCCCTCGGCGCACGATCCAGGGTCCCGGAGCCACGCGGCGCTGTGCCACGCGTGGAGTCAGGGCGCAGAGAAGCATGAGGGCGCGGCCTTCCGGCGACTGGTGGACGCCGCGGGCGGAGAGGGTGCCGTGGCCGGCTACTGCGCCGCGTTGTCGGGCAAGGACAAGGGCGTTCCCTCGGCGCCCGGGAAGTCGGCCGGGACAGCCGCGCCGGGGCAGCCGGGACAGTCGGGAATTCCCCCGGCGGTCTCGCCCCCGGCGGCTTCTCCCTCGCGAGGCAAGGGCGCGGAGCACAGCCAGAACACAGGCACCCAGAACACAGGCACCCAGGACACCGGTAAGGACGGCTCGTAGTCATGACAGAGGACCGCGGCGCCGAAGGCACCGACAACAGCGCGGAGACTCCTGTGGATGTGGTGGACGAGTGGACCGCGGTCCGACTCGCCTACCGGCCCGAGCCCGTCGACACACTGGCCGGCCTGCGGGTCCGCGGGCGGATCAAGCGGACCTGGCTGCTGCGCTGGGGGTTCCTCGCGCTGTGGGTGGGGCATTTCCTGTTCTCCACCGTGGGCCGGGGGAGTGCCGACGTCGTCTCGACGGTGCTGTTCCTGTTGGTCGTTCTGATGGTGTGGGGGTACCCGCGGCTGCAAGCCGCCCACGTGCAGCGGATTGTCGGATGGCAGGGCGAGTACCGCGCGACCGTGTCCCCGGCCGGCATCACCTGCCGTACCGACCACAGCACGCTGGTCCAGCGGTGGTCCGTCTTCCAGGGCTATCGGGAGACGGCGGGCCACTTCGTCCTGCTCAGCAGGGATCCCAACATCATGTGCCTCGAAGTCCTGCCCAAGCGCGGCGTGCGCGAGGCCGGGGACCTCGACAGGCTGCGGGCGATCCTGGACGGGCACATCACTCGCGTGTGACGAACGGGAAGGCGCCCAGGGGGTGTTGGCGGCCCCGGTCTCCGTGTGTCGGCGCGGAGACCGGGGCGCCGTGGGTGTTACGGCGTCAGTACCTGGCCGATGCGGATGCCGGCGGGCGCTCCCAGTGCCGTGGTGCCGTAGTAGACACCCGAACTGGTCACGATGCCGCTCGCACTGCTGTTGTCCAGCTGAAGGATCGTGCCGTTGTTCGCGTCCTCGCCGTCGGCGCCGATGGCCAGATCGGCCCGGCTGTAACCCGACAGGTCGGTGAGCGAGACGGCGGAGCCGAGACGGTCGTTGGACTCGGTGGAGCCCGGCACACCCGCGGTGTCCTGGTGGTACGCGGCCGAGCCGGTGGCGGTCGGGCCCGTGGACGTGCCCCGCAGCAGGATGGCCTGGCCCGCGTTGGTCCTGGCGACGCCGCTCCGGGTGATGTCCTCGCCCGGCAGGCCGGTGAGGATGTCGTCGTACCCGTCGAGGTTCACGTCGCCCACGGAGACCGAGGCGCCCATGTCGTCGCCGGTCTCGCCGGTGTCAGGAACGCCTGCGGTGTCCTGGCCGAACGTCTTGCGTCCCGTCGATGTCAGTCCCGTCGCCGACCCGAAGACGGCCGTGACCGCGCCGCCCTTGAGTGTGTGTCCCGACTCCGTCGTGCTCGGCTGGCCGACCGCGAGGTCGGTGTAGCCGTCGCCGTTGAGGTCGCCCGCCGCGAGTGAACGGCCGCCGCGCGCGTCCAGGACGCCGACGCGCTGGAGCCCGGTCGCGGAGCCCTTGAGCCACAGCAGCCGGCCGATACCGCCCGGGTCGCGGAAGCCGATCGCGGCGTCCGCGTATCCGTCCTTGTTGAAGTCGCCGCTGACGGCGGAGGCGTAGCTCACGGCGCCGGTGTACGCCGTCGAGTTCAGATAACCGGACTTGGCCGCGCCGGACTTGCCGTCCCAGGCCCACCAGCGGCCCGGCTTGCCCGGAGCGACGGAGAGGATGTCCGCGTTGCCGTCGGCGTTGAAGTCACCGGAGGTGACGGTGGCGCCGAGCTTCTCGCCCGCGGTCCGGGTGGCCGCGTTGGTCCAGTACCCCTTGCCGCTGTTCAGACCGGGGCCGTTGAGGACGGCCACCACGCCGGTGTCGGTCTGCCCGGTGGTGCCGTTCTCACCGGGTGAGCCGACGATCAGGTCGGCGTATCCGTCGCCGTTGACGTCGCCCCACGCGTTGGAGGAGCCGAAGAGGTCGCCCGCCTCGGAGTTCCCGGGGACCCCCGGGCTGTTCTGGTTGATCGTCCTCCGTGCCGCGGAGCTCGGTCCGTCGGTGGTACCCGGCAGGACCGTGACGCTTCCGTCGCTGTTCGCGACGCGGGGCAGCCCGGCCACCAGATCGTTGATGCCGTCCCTGTTGAAGTCGGCGGTCGGGATGGCGGAGTTACGGCCGGGGCCGGCGGCGAAGTCGCGGATCGCGGGGAGCTTCGCGTAGAGGTTCTTGCCCGGACACGCGGTGGCGAAGGCGTCCCGGTGGCCGGAGATCACGCTCATCGTGGCCTGCTGGCCCTCGGTGTACTTCCCGGTGTCGCCCTGGGCGACGAGGGTCACGGAGCCCTTCGGATTGCCGCCGTACTGGCCCAGCTTCCAGGCGGCGACCCGGGCGGCGGACTGCTGCGCGGCGGTGGTCGGCCGCCCGGCGGCCTTGCCCGCTGCGGCGTCGCCCTCGAAGTCACCGAGCAGGGCGATGCCGGTGGAGTAGCTGTTGAAGCCGTACGTGTGCGCGCCCTTGACCGGCAGGTCGGCGCCGCCGCCCCGGCCCTCGAAGATCCGGCCGCACTTGTCGATCAGGAAGTTGTAGCCGAGGTCGTTCCAGCCCTCCGTCTTGACGTGGTACGTCATGATGCCGCGGACCAGAGCGGCCGATTCGGCGCAGCTGTAGTTGTTCGAGCCGACGGTGTGGTGGATGTAGACCGCCCGCACCTTGTCGATGTACTCCGGCGGGTCGGCGACGATCGACTCGTCCGCGCCCCACTGGGCACGGTCGATGATCGGCGGGCGCTTCACCGTCGAGGGCGGCGCGGTCGGCTTGGTGGGCGTCGGGCTCGGACCGGGCGTCGTGGTGTCCGTCGGAGCGGGGCTGTCCGTCGGGGTGCCCGGGGGCGTGACGGACTCCGTCGGGCCGGCGCTGTCCGTCGGCGTCACGGGGTCGCTGGGCGTCACCGGGTCGCTGGGCGTCACGGGGTCGCCCGATGCCCCGGCATCTCCCGGTGACCCGGCGTCGCTCGCCGCCGGGGTCGCGGTCGCGTCCACCGCGAACGCGGCGCTGTCCATGACCGGTTCGGCCGGGTTCTTGGCCTCGGTCGCGCTCACTCCGGGATCGACCATGTGCAGCTTCAGGTTCTTGGGCAGCCCCTTGTCCGACTCCACCCGTACCCGCACCGCGGTCGACGGCCCCACCCACAGCGGCTCGGAGGCACCCCGTGCCTTGCCCTCCGGCTCGTCCGGTCCGTGCGAGTCCAGGTCCAGCGACTGCCAGCCGGACCATTTGCCGGACTTCGCCTCCCGGGTACGCACCTGGGCCACGCCGTCGATCTCGGCCGTCGCACTGTCCCAGCCGATGCCGACGAGAGAGAACGGCTCCGTGCCGGTGCTCGGCAGCTCCCTCTCGTTGGCGTCGCCCTGGGAAAGCTGGAGCGTACGAACCTTGGCCGCCCGCTTCTCCTGACCGGCCTTGCCCGGGTTCTCCGGCGGATCGGCTATGGCGACGGTGACCAGCCCCGCGCCCCCCACAACAACGGCGCCGACGGTCAGCCACACCCGGCGCTTCACGCTCAGTATTCGGTACGCATGCGACGTACGCGGCCTCAAATGCCCCACCCCTCAACGAGTTCACTTGCGGCGCACCCGTCACATGGGCGACCTCTCCTACCCAGCGAACCCCACCCGCGAAACGTCACCTGACCGTCCAGGTCAAGCCCCAGGCCGGGAACTCGTCCACGGTGTGCAGCGGAGTAGCTCGCCATAATGTGGGCTTCATATCCATTTACCAGATGCGGCTTCTGAGATATGGTCCCTCGCATCGCAAGGAGTTGATATGACGACTACCACTGGACGTCCGCCGGTGCGAGCTCCCGCACGCCCGCCGAGGCGGGCAGGGCAACGCTCCTCACTGAACGGGCGCGACCGCACCTTCGGATTCATGCTCGCGGCCCCCGCGGTGGCGCTCTTCATCGCCGTGGCGGTGTACCCGCTGGTGGCGAGCCTCGGAACCAGCTTGTTCGACCAATCCCTCATACGGCCGGGCCGGTCATTCGTCGGGTTGCGCAACTACGCCGAGGTCTGGCCCGACTTCGTCGACCGCCTGGGGACCACGCTCGTGTTCTCCGTTCTCGCGACGGTCCTCCCTCTCCTGCTCGGTATGGGGATCGCTCTGCTCCTCAACGCCCGTATCAAGGGGCGTGCCGTGCTGCGAGGCGTGTTGATGCTTCCCTGGCTGCTGCCGGGCGTGGTCGTCTCCTTTCTGTGGGCGTGGATCTTCAATGACAGTTATGGCGTGCTCAACCACGTTCTCTCGCAGTTGGGTCTGCCGGAGGTCGACTTCCTCGGGGCGCCGGGGACTGCCCTGGCGGCGGTGATCATCGCCAAGTCGTGGAACACCTTCCCCTGGATGATGGTGGTGGTCCTCGCTGTCCTGCAGACCCTGCCGCGAGAGCAGTTGGAGGCGGCCGCGATCGACGGCGCTTCCCGCCGGCAGCGCTTCTGGCACGTTTCACTGCCGCATCTGATCGGCCCGGTCGCGCTCGTGACCATGCTGGAGTTCATCTACAACTTCGGCTCGTTCGACATGATCTTCGTGATGACCGGCGGCGGTCCCGGAACCTCGACCATGACCCTCGCGGTCAGCATCTACCAGTACGCGTTCGTCGAGTTCTCCCTGGGCCGCGCGGCCGCCATGGGTGTGCTGTGGCTGGTCGCCCTGTCCGTCGTGTGTGTCGCGTACTTCCTGCTGAACAAGAGACTGGAGGCGCGAAGGTGAGCATTGTGCCGTTCCCACCGGCCCGGCGCCGGTCACGCCATGTGGGTGAGGGCATCACCCGGCCGACGCTCGGTGTCCTCGGCAAGCTGGGCCTGTCGGTGCTCGGGCTCTTCGGGCTGCTTCCGGTGTACTGGCTGGTCGCCACCGCGTTCATGCGGCGCGAGGATGTCTTCTCCAAAGACCGGCCGTTCTTCCCGTTCAACCCGACTCTCGACAACTTCGGCGCGTTCTTCGAGGACACCGCGCTGTTGTCCGCGCTCGGCAACTCGGTGATCGTCTCGGCCGGGACCGCGGCGGTCTCGGTCCTGGTGTCCGGACTGATGGCGTACTCGC
This sequence comes from Streptomyces sp. NPDC058665, assembly GCF_042714995.1. Classification (NCBI taxonomy): domain Bacteria; kingdom Bacillati; phylum Actinomycetota; class Actinomycetes; order Kitasatosporales; family Streptomycetaceae; genus Streptomyces; species Streptomyces sp. NPDC058665. The sequence continues at coordinate 44,726 of NZ_JBHXRX010000022.1, read as the reverse complement.
TGTCGAAGTTCCGCTACCGCGGACGCAACCTCTTCATGGTCATGTTCCTCGTCGGGCAGCTTGTTCCGGGTGTGCTGCTTCTGGTCTCGCTGTACCTGATGTTCAGCGCCGCGGGGCTCCTCTATACGTACACGGCCGTGGTTCTGGCGTTCACCACGTTCACGTTGCCGCTCACCGTGTTCCTGCTGAAAGGCATCATCGACGGGCTGCCCGACGAGATCATCGAGGCTGGGAAGGTGGACGGCCTGTCCAACCTGGCGATCTTGTTCAGGATCATTTTTCCGCTGATCACCCCTGGCCTGGTCACGGCCGGGATGTTCGCCTTCATGCGTGGCTGGAGCGATCTGCTGTTCGCTCTGACCCTCGCCGGCCCGGACAAGCAGACTCTCCCCGTCGGCATGACTTCGGCCTTCATCCACGAGGGTTCCGGCGACTGGCCCGCCCTGATGGCCGCGTCGGTGATCACTTCTCTGCCGCTCGCGCTGATCTTCATCGCCTTGCAGCGGTACTTCGTCTCCGGCCTGGCGGCCGGAGCAGTCAAGGGCTGAGCCGCCCGTTTCCCACCCCGACACACGACGGAGCCATCATGTCCCACAATGCCCCCCGGCAGGCCATGACCAGGCGAGGAGTCCTCGCGGGCCTTGGAGCCCTCGGCCTTTCCAGCGCCTTCGGCCTAACAGCCTGCTCAACTTCCGCACCCGGCGGCGCCGCGAGCAGCGGCGACGCGTCGGAGATCGACACGATCAAGCTCTACGGCAACGCACTCGGTGAGGACTCCCAGAAGGCGGCGTGGCAGGCCGTGATCGCGGGCTGGGAAAAGAAGTCGGGCAAGAAGGTGAAGCCGGTCATATACCCCTACGACCAGGCTTCCACCCAGCTGGCACTGGCCGCGAAGTCGGGCTCCTTCAACGGTGTCGCCCAGGGCCCGTGGCAACTGCTCGTTCCCATGGGCATTCTCGCCGACCTCTCCGATCTTGCTGAAGGCATGGACCTGCCGCGGGCGGTACTCGACGGACTGCGTCTCGACGGCAAGCTCTACATGCTCCCTCTGACGGCCTCCGGCATCGGCCTGGTGTGCGACGGCCGGATCGCCGACGAGACCGGTCTCAAGAGCGGCATGACCGTCGAGGAATTCGCGACCGCACTGGAGAAGATCAAGCGTCAGGATCCCGACCTCGTCCCGTACGCGGCCGTCACGAAGAACCCGGACCTGAAGGACGCCGTGCACTGGATGTGGGGCTGGGGCAGCGAGGTGGTCACCAAGGACTTGAAGTGCACCATCGGCGACTCGGAGAGCGTCGCCGCCGTCGAGTGGTACAAGGAGCTCCAGGACGCCAAGCTCACCAAGTCGGGCGTCGCGCGTACCGACGCGCGCATCATGTTCGCGCGCGGACAGGCGGTCATGTACGACGACGCCCCCCTGGCCAACACGTTCGTGAAGTCCAACGGTGGCTCGGCGGCGCTGCAGGCCGCCGTCCGCCCCCTGCGGCGACCGACCGTCCAGAGCCTCCCCTCCTACAACCGCTTCTGGGGCGCGGGGCTGTCCTGCAGTGCCGGCAAGGGGGAGAAGACCAGCAGGGACTTCATCTCTTACGCGGCCGGCGACCTCGGCGCTGCGACCGCGCTGTACGAGCAGTCCGCGCTGCCGCCCGCCGACAAGAATGTCGCCGACCGCATCGATGCCCTGCGGAAGGACACGTTCCAGACCAGCTTCGCCGACGCGGTCGCCGAGCACGCCCGGCTCGGAGCCTGGGACACGCTGTCCACCACGACCCAGATCGACACGGCGATCGGCGAGGGCGTCGCCTCCATCCTCGCTGGTCAGGTCGGAGTCCAGAGCGGCCTCAATGCCCTGAGGAAGAAGGTTGACGACGCCCTGGAGCAGGGGTGACGAAATGCCAGCCCGGCATCACTGCGGGGACGGGGACGTGCGTGGAAACGTAACCCACAAGGCGGATGGTCGATGTAAAATAGTCAGTTGACGCCGCCCCATAGGACAGGAGAACCATGGCAGCCGAACACGGCGCCGGAACGCAGGCAGTCGAACGCGCGATGTCGCTGCTCGCCTGCTTCACCGACGAGACCAGTGAACTGCGGATTTCCGAGCTCTGCGCCCAGACGGATCTCGGGCAGTCGACCGTGTCCCGCATGGTCTCCTCACTGGACCGCATGGGCTTCCTCGCACAAGACCCCCGGACGGGCTTGTACCGCTTGGGCCCGACCGTGGTGACGCTCGGATCGGTGGCGCTCAACAGCTCGTCGATCTTCCGTGCCGCACGGCAGATCGCCCAGAACCTGGCCCATGTCGCGGAACTCGGCGCGAATCTGGCGGAATTCCGCGGCGACCAGCTCTTCTACCTCGGGAACTTCGAGGGGGCGAAGTCCCCCAAGTCGTTCACCATGGCCGGGCGCACGGCACCGCTGCACGCCACCGGCATGGGCAAGACGTTCCTTTCGGCTCAGACCCCGGAGTACGTCCGCGAGTTCTACGCCAAGGGGCTCGGCATCGCCTACACCCCCCACACCATCACCGACCTCGCCGCCATGGAGAGCGCGCTGACCGAGGCCCGCAGCCGCGGCTACGCCACGGAGATCGAGGAACTCGCCTTCGGGCGAGCCTGCGTCGCCGCTCCCGTTCGCGGCCGCGGGGGAGAGGTCGTGGCAGCGCTGTCGGTGAGTGGTCCCCTCTCCGAACTGGACGACCCGCGGCGCCTGCGGGAGCTCGCGCTGATGGTGGTCGAGGCCGCCGACGAGGTATCCGTCGCGCTGGGCTTCACCATCGCCCGCGCACCGCAGCCGCGTGTGTCCCTGGGGTAGGCCGTCCAGTACGAGCACGATCCTCCGCCTTGCGATGCACCGCACCAGACGCCGCAGGCCCCGCCTTGCAGGCGGACGACGCTACTTCGACGACACGGCCTAGTGGGAGACAACGCCCTGGAAAAGGAGATCGTACGCACACGCTTCGCTCGCGCGGAGTTGGGAGAGTCTCCGCGCTTCGATGCCGAGACGCAGACCGTGAGCTGGGTCGACCTGGTCGCCGGACGTCTCTGGCTCGCCCACGCGGCACCCGACGATCCCGTAGCGGCATGGGAGCCTGAGGCCGAACCGCTCATCGAGGTGCCCGGCCCGCTGGGCTGCGCCGTGCGGACCACGAGCGGTGGGTGGCTGCTCGCGTCCGGCGGGACGGTGTTCCACTGGCGAGCCGGCACGGCGCCGACCCCGCTGGCCGTCCTTGAGCCCGATACGGACACGGCCCGTCTCAACGACGGCGCCGTGGACGCGGAGGGACGCTTCTGGGTGGGCTCGATGAGTGTTCCCCGCCCTCTCAAGCCGTGGGGAAGACTGCATGTACTCGACCACGAGGGCACATCCGTCGGCGGCCGCGTCGTCCGGGCAGGGATGCTCGCGGCCAATGGCATCGCCTGGAGCCCCGACGGTTCGACGTGCTACGCCGTCGACAGCGGCCACCGGTTGATCCACCGCGTCAAGGCGGCCTCCGGTGAACTGCTCGGACCGGCCGGACCGCCGCTGTCCGTGCCGGCCGGTGTCCCGGACGGGATCACCGTCGACGACGAGGGCTGTCTGTGGGTGGCGCTGTGGGATGCCGCGGCCGTCGTCCGCCTGAACCCACAAGGCCAGGTGCTCCAGCGCGTCACCATGCCCTGTTCCCGGCCGACCTCGTGCGCCCTGCTGGGTTCGCGCCTTGTCATCTGCACTGCCACGCTGCCCGGCGAGGCCGCGTCAGGCTGGACCTACACCGTCGAGGTCGCGGTGGGCGGGCCTGCCGCCCACCGCGCCCAGATCCCGGGAGAGCCGACCGCGTAGAAGCAGGCTGTCCGGTCGTCCCGCGCACCTCCGTCCCGCATGAAGCGGGGCACGGGCCACGTGCCCGCGCCCCGCTTCGGCATGCCTGGAGCCGATCAGTCCCTCAGGAGCTTGCTCCGCAGGTCGGGGCGGAGGAACGCGGCGGGAGAAGCGATGGACAGGCCGCCGTCGACCGGTAGTACGACGCCGGTGACGAACGGGGCCGCCGCGAGGTAGAACACCGCGCCGGCGACGTCACCGGGTCGGCCGACCCGGCCCAGCGGGTACCCCTCGGTGACCTTCGGAAGGTCGTCGTTGTCGATGATCCCCGGAGCCACGGCATTGACGCGGATGCCGCGTGGGCCGTACTCCAGCGCCAGCTGCCGCACCAACCCCTCGACCCCGGACTTCGCCGCCGAGTAGGCGGGCAGCCACGGCGCGGCAAGGGTGGCGTTGACGGAACTCACCGCCACGATGCTGCCTCCCCTGGGCAGAACCGCCAAAGCAGCTCGGGCAGGGAAGAAGGCGGTGTACAGGGTGTTGGTGATACCGCGATGCCAGTCGTCAGCGGTGGCGGCATGCGCCGGCGCCGGCGCCATCACCGAAGCGGCCAGGACCAGGACGTCGAGGGAGCCGAGCCGTTCCACGGTACGGCTCACCGCCGCGTCAGCCCCTTCCTCGGTACTGACGTCGAGAGCGAGTGCCTCCACCAGGTGAGGGTCGTCGGCCGTGCCGTCCAACGAGATGCCGACGACCCTGTCCCCCGCCTCGGCGAAGCCGGCGGCGATGGCCTGCCCGATCGGAGAAGAGCTGCCGATCAGCAGCACCGACCGGCTCACGCGGGTACCTTCTGCCAGGAAGGAAGCCGCAGTTCGGCCAGGATCTCGTCAAGCGCACGGGCCGTGACCGGCTCAAGTTCCTGTGCGGGCAGCCGGACCCGGCCCGAATCGATGATCCCCCGTCTGCGCAGCACCTCCTTGTGCACCGCCCACGCCTGGCCGGGGCGCATGCCGAGGTGAATCAGCGGCAGCAGACGGCCGAACGCCGAACGTGCCTGAGGGCGCCGGTCGGCGGCCAGGTCGTCGAGGATGTCGCGGAGCAGGTCGGAGTATTCGCAGGCCGGCATGGTGCCAACGCTGCCGTTGTCGTACTCCTCGATCAGTGAGGCGGCGTTGAGACCGCCGAGAACCGCCAGGTCGTCGATGGCCTTGGTCACCGCTGCCACCTTGACGGGGGTGGGCGGCGCCTCCACTTTCACCGAGGTGATGCCGGAAACGCGGCCCAGGGCCGCCACCGTCGCGACGTCGATCGTGACGCCGGTGACCCCGGGGGCGTCCTGCACCATGACCGTCGCGTCTGTCGCCGCCGCCACTTCGCCGAAGAATTCGAGAAGTTGCCGCTGGCTGGGCTTCGCGAGGTACGGGGGGAGAACCATCAACTGGTCGGCTCCACCGGCCGCGGCGTGCCGGGCCTGTTCGATGGCTACCACCGTGCTGGTGCCGTTCACTCCGGCGACGATCGGCAGGTCGTCGCCCACCACGTCTCTGACCGCGTGCAGGATGGCGGCTCGCTCGTCGGTGGCGAGCGCGAAGCCCTCGCTCGCCATGCCGAAGACCGCCAGGCCGTCCACACCCGCGTCGAGCTGAAACTCCACGAGGGAGCGCAGCGAGGGCAGGTCGAGCTCACCGGAGGTGGTGAACGGCGTGGCCAGGATCGGTACGAGTCCGATGGGGGTGGCGGTGCGTGTCATGGTCAGCCTCCCTGAACGAGGTCGTCGAGGACGTCCTGGTTGATGTCGATGCCCAGCCCTGGCCCGTGCGGCAAGGTGAACCCGGCGGCAGTGCTGTTGACCGGGGTCCGCAGAATCCGCTGCGCGAAGGGCAGTGTGGTCGGCTGCGACTCGAAGAAGGGACTGTCGGCCACGGCCGCGGAGACGTGCAGCCCGGCGGCGAGCGCCACGCCGAGGCCCACGGAGTGGTGGCAGGCCACGGGGATGTGGCGGGCGTCGGCCAGCGTGGCGATGGTCATGGCCTCCGTGATCCCCGTGCGGGCGACGTCCGGCTGGGCCAGCCCCATGGCCCTGTGGTCGAACCAGTCGCGGAACTCGTAGCGGTTGCGCATGGCTTCACCCACCGCGACCGGGGTGGTGAGGCGGGATGCCAGCTCGCGGTGGCCGGCGATGTCCTCGGGCGCCAGGGGGGCCTCGAAGAACAGGGCGCGCCGGCGGTCGAGTTCGCGCCCGAGTTCCAGGGCCTGGGGGAGTGAGTAGACCCAGTGGGCATCGATCGCGATGCCCAGACTCGGCGCGGCAGCGGCCACCGCGTCATAGGTGGCGAGGTCCTCGTCGATGCCGTTGCCGAGAGCGAGCTTCACCATGGAGGCCCCCCGAGCCGCCCATTCGGCGGCCAGCCGGGCGCGGCCCTCGTCCGTCGGCTCGGGCAGACCGGAGATGTAGGCGGGGATCTCGGTGCGGTAGGCCCCGCCAAGAAGCTGGGCCACGGGAAGACCGGCCGCCTTGCCCGCCAGGTCCCACAAGGCGATGTCCAGAGAGGCCAGAGCGTCTGCCTGATGCCCCGTCAAATGGCCGCGCTCACGCATGAGATCGCGCATGCCGTCCCAGAGAGGCCGGACCTGCGACGGATCCCGGCCCACCAGCCACGGTCCCAGCATGCGGTCGATGATCGCGGCGACAACCTCGGGACCGACCGGAGCGAGCGCCTCGCCCCACCCTTCTGCCCCTTCGTCTGTCGTGACGCGGACGAGGACGGTCTCCATATGGGCCGAGTACAGGCTTCGCCACGGCGGGCGCACGAAGTAGCCCAGGTCCGGCGCCGGCGCCGATCCGTCGTTCAGCTTGCCCAGATAGGCAGACTCCGTGGGCTGTTTCAGGACGTATGTCCGAACCTGCGTGACCCGCATGGTGCCTCCAGAGTGTGAGATTCGTATTGCGGTTCAATACTTGCGCATGATGGATTAAACATCCATCCACCGTGGGCTGGTCAAGCCCCTCACCGGACCGTGACCGCTGCCGCGACATGACCCAGAACCGGAAATAGCATGAATTTGCTGGAAGAGATCACACAGCGCGGACTCCTCGCCATCATCCGTGCCGACAGTGCCGAGCGGGCCCTGCGCTGTATGCGCACCCTGATCGACGCCGGCGTCACGGCGATGGAGGTCTCCTTGACCACGCCGGGCGGCCTCGGCGCGATCACCCGGGCCCGGTCGCAGTGCCCGCCCGCCGTACTCATCGGCGCGGGCACCGTACTGACCGCCGACCAGGCCGACGCCGCCTCCGCCGCGGGCGCCGGTTTCATCGTCACGCCCGGGATCACACCGGGCGCCCGCCGCGCCGCCGCGACCGAAGTCCCGCTCCTGTGCGGCGCGTTGACCCCCACGGAGGTCATCGCCGCGCTGGACCTCGGCGCCACGGCTGTGAAGGTCTTCCCGGCCGGTCAGCACGGACCCGGCTACCTGCGCGAACTGCGTGGCCCCTTGCCCCGGGCGCCACTGGTGGCCGTCGGCGGCATCGACCGCGAAACGGCACCCCAGTACCTCGCGGCGGGTGCTGTCGCCGTCGGCGTCGGGTCCCCACTCCTCGGCCCCGCCGGGGCCACCGACGCACCGCAGGCACAGGACGACCTGGCAAAACGCGCCGCGGCATTCCTCGAAGCAGTGGAGCCCCGCCACGCCGTGGGTCGCGACCGCCGGCAGGAGACACGATGAGCGGCGTTCTTACGATCGGCGAGGCGATGGTGTCTGTGCGCACCCCCGTACCCCTCGAACTCGGCGGGGCCGCGCGGCTGTCCGTGGCCGGCTCCGAGAGCAACGTTGCCATCGGCCTTGCCCGGCTCGGCCACGGCGTCGCATGGCTCGGCGTGGTCGGTGAGGACCAGCCCGGCCGGCTCATCCGCCGAACACTGCGTGCCGAAGGAGTCGACACCCGCTTCGTCCGCTCCACGGCGGAGTCGTTCACCGGACTCGTCGCCTTCGACCAGCCGGTCCATGACATCACGCGAGTCAGCTACCACCGCAGAGGGTCCGCCGGCTCACTGCTCACCGCCGAGGAGTGCCTTGCCGCACTGGAGGACGCCTCACCGTCGCTGCTGCACCTGACCGGGATCACCCCCGCCCTCTCGCCGGCGGCCGGGGCGGCGACGCTCGCGGCGGCAACTGCCGCGCACGCCACGGGAGTCCGGGTGAGCCTGGACGTCAACCACCGCAGCCGCCTGTGGACCCGCCGGCAAGCGGCAGGGGCCCTCCGCCCCCTGCTGCCTTCGGCCGACATCGTGTTCGCGTCGAGCGACGAACTCGACATCCTCACGGACGCACCGGATCCGGTGTCCGACCTGCTCGCCTGCGGGATCGCCGAGGTGGTCGTCACCGCCGGAGCCGCCGGCGCGTACTGCCGTACAGCGGACGCGGAACACCACCAGGACGCCCTCCCGGTCAACGTGGTCGACAGCGTCGGCGCCGGTGATGCCTTCGTGGCCGGCTACCTCTCCGCGTCGCTGAACGACCTGCCCCCTCGGGAGCGTCTGAGGCGCGGGGCCACCGCAGGGGCGTTCTGCGTGGGAACACGCGGGGACTGGGAAGGCCTGCCCACCCGCCAGGACCTTGGGCTCCTCACACGTACCTCCGGCACCGCTCTGCGATGAGCCACCGGGCCGGCCGATCGCCTGCAACAAGATTCGCGTGCAACGTGATTGACGACATCCATGAACACTCCTACGCTGCGAGCAATTCGGATGTGTCATTCACCATAGGGATGCTCCTATCGGAGAGCTGATGACGTCATCTGCCCGCACGCCGCTTCCAGAGACAGGAAAGCCGTTGAGTCTTCTGCTTCGCGCAAGAACACGGGTGATGGCATGCGCGGGTGCCGTCCTCGTCGGCACCCTCGCCGCGGCGACACTCACCACGCCCGCCCATGCCGATCCTCCGCCCGGCTCCACCGCGCCGGCCGGCTACCAGCTCGTGTTCTCCGACGACTTCAACGGCACGAGCCTCGACGCCAGCGCGTGGCGCACCCGCCAGAGCTCCTGGGTCTCGGACGACAACGTCAAGGTCACCGGCGGAAGTCTCAGCATCGACCAGACCCGGGTTTCGACCGCCAATACGGAGACCTCAAGCTTCAGAGGCGGCGGTATCACCACGAAGAAGCGTTTCGGCTACGGCTACTACGAGGCCCGGGTCAAGCTTCCCCCGAACACCGGACCCTTCCACCAGTCGTTCTGGACGCAGATCTGGGACGGCCAGTACGCCAAGCCCGACTACAACGCCGGCTTCACCGAGATCGACATCGTCGAGTCGTTCAAGGGCCAGACCCACGGCGGCTACCTCACCTGGCTGTCCGGCCAGGAGGACATCAAGCAGTCCACCTCCGAGCGGCGCACCATGGGCACCCCGGACGGGAGGAACTACAACACGTACGGCGTGCTGTACGAACCGCGCAAGACGACGTTCTTCCTGAACGGCACCGAGCAGGGGTCGCTGGCCCACACCTCGATTCCGAACAGTCCGATGTCGATCTGGCTGTCCACCATCCCGCAGGCGGGCCGGCTGGACGGACTCACCGATCCGGCCGGACACAGTTACGGCACCATGAACGTCGACTGGGTCCGCTACTACTCCAGCGACGGCGCCGTTCCCGCGACCGTCCCGGCATCGGTGCCCGCCTCACTGACCAGCTACCACAACAACTTCGAAAGCGGTACAGCGGCGAACTGGACCCCCGTCGGGGGTTCCTGGTCCGTCACGGCCGACGGCGCGGACCACGCGTACCGCAACACTGCTTCCGGGGACGTGTACTCCCTCTACACCGCCACCGCGACGCACTTCCCGAAGTGGCGGAGCACGACGCTCTCCGCGGCTGTCGAACTGTCGGGCACCGGAGGCGGAGCCGGCATCGTCGGACGCTACACGGACGCCGACAACTACTACTACCTGCGCCTTTTCCCGGAGACGAACACCGTCACCCTCGTCAAGAAGGTGGGTGGTTCGGTGACCACCCTCGCCAGTCACAGCACCACGATCGATCCCGGGACCACCTATCGGCTGAGCTTCGAGCTCCACGACGCCCGGCTGATCGCCAAGCTCAACGGCACAGGGATCATGAGCGTCACCGACAGGTCCCTGGCCGAAGGCAAGTGGGGCGTCAAGGGCTACAACCAGCCCTTCAGTGTCGACGACGTGGCCATGACGTCCCCCTGAGAAACCTCATGAGCCTGTTACGGCCGCCTTCACCCCGAGCCATTCATCGCCCGTAGAGGAGCCCGAGTTGTGAACGTCCGCAGAACGCTGGTGGCCGCCTTCCTGGCGGCCTCCGTCGCCATATCCCTCGTGCCCGCGTCGTCGGCGATGTCCGCAGCTCCGGCCGCGGCGCCGGAGACAGCGGCACCGGCCGGGGCGCCGGCGCCCGGATACGAGCTCGCCTGGTCCGACGAGTTCGACGGCGTCGACGCGGAAGGCGAGGGCCTCGACGAAGCGGAGTGGCACTACCGCGAGAGCGAGAAGGCGATCTGCTCGAACAGCCCGGACAACGTCTCCGTGTCCCAGGGGCTGATGCGCATCGCGCTGAAGCGCGAGGACCGCAACGGGAAGGAGTACACGTGCGGCGGTGTGATCAGCAAGCGGACGTTCGGCTACGGCTATTACGAGACACGCGCCCGGCTCTGGGGTGACCAGGGCTTCCACTCCGCGATGTGGACCACCGGCCTGGCCGACTACGTGCCGGACACACCGAAGTACAAGGGGCCGAACAACCGGGTGAACGAGATCGACGGGTTCGAGGTCGACTCGCACACCCCCGACGAGTTCACCCAGGTCTCGCACTGGTTCGTACCGCACCACGTGGGGAACCCCGGCCGGGTGTACCAAGGCCCCGACTCGTCCGACGGCTATCACACCTACGGCTTCGAGTGGACCCCCACAGAGGTGCGGTACTACATAGACGGCAAGCTGACCCAGACACTGCCCAAGGCCGGCCCGCACGGGCTGCAGAACATCTGGCTGACCACGCTCGGCTACACCTCCCCGGTCGACGAGACCAACCTGCCGGGCGAGACCACCTGGGACTACTTCCGGTACTACGCGCCCGTGGACACCGGTGACGACGAGTCCGCGGACACCGTCGTGGTCGACAACGGCGACGCCGGGTACGCCGAAACAGGCAGGTGGGCGGATGAGATCACGGACGGGCACCGCGAGGTCTTCGGATACCAGGACAAGGAGCTCCGCCGCTCCGACGACCCAGGTGCGACGGCCCGCTGGGCACCGAAGCTGCGCTCCGCCCAGCCGTACGAGGTGTTCGTGTGGAATCCGAGCTTCCTGAAGACCGGGCACAAGGCCGCCACCTACACAGTGAGCCACGACGGCGGAGAGACCGATGTCGTCGTCGACCAGACCGGGGCAGGCCAGCAGTGGGTCAGTCTCGGCTCCTACCCGATGACGCCCGAAGCCGGCCGCGGCGTGCGTGTGACCGGCGGTCCGGGCGGCGGCACCCTGCGTGCCGACGCGGCGAAGTTCGTACCTGCCGTGGTCGTCGACAACGGTGACGACGGCTACCGCGAGCGGGGCACCTGGGGCGCGTCGGACGCGGTCACCGGCTGGCGGGGCACCGGCACCCGCTGGGCCACCGCCTCAGCCTCGGCCGCCCGCTGGACGCCCGACCTGCCCAAGCGCACCACCTACGACGTCTACGCCTGGCTTCCGGACGCCGCGGGCGACAACGAGACCGTCACGCGCACCGACGACTCCGGCTACACGGAGACCGGCCGGTGGGGCGCGTCGAGTATCCGGGGCTGGGACGGAACCCCCACCAGGACGAGCAACGACACCTCGGCCACCGCCGAGTGGCGTCCGGAACTCAAGGAAGCCGGCACGTACAAGGTGTACGCGTGGTCGCCCGCCAACCCCGTCAGCACGACAGCGGCCCGGTACACCGTCACTCACGCCGGCGGGTCCGACTCCACCGACATCGATCAGACCACCGGCGGCAACGACTGGGTCGAGCTCGGCGAGTACGAGTTCGCGGCCGGCACCGACGGGTACGTCACCGTCTCGAACGCCGCTCGCGGCAACTACCTGCGCACCAACGTCGTCAAGTTCGCCCGCGTGGGTACGGAGACGCCCGACCCGGCCGGCTACACCGTCTCCCACGCCGGCGGCACCACCGAGGTGGCGGCGGACACGAGCGGCGGGACGGACCGCTGGGTCCGGCTCGGCAACTTCCCGTTCGACGCCGGATCTGACGGCTATGTGGAACTGGGCAGGGAGGAGGGCTCCCACGGGCTCATGCACGCGGACGCCGTGAAGTTCGTTCCCACGCCCCAGGACGACGCGCGGCGGCCCGCCGCGCCGCGGAATCCGCAGGCCTTCGTTCAGCCGAACGCGTCGAACGGCGACGTCGTACTCCATGTGCGCTGGAGCCCCGCCCAGGACGACGACGTACTCGGGCACCACGTCTATCTGGACGGGCGCCGGATCACCTGGAAGCCGGTGCGGCGCGACTCGTTCCGCCTGTACGAGATGCTGGCCGGCCAGACGCACAAGGTGACCGTGACCTCGGTAGACCGGTCCGGCAACGAGTCGGCGCCTTCGGCACCGCTGTCGGTGAGGACACCGGCCGACACGAAGCCACCGGCACCACCGGCCCGCGTGGCCGCGGAGGCGACGAACGAGGCGGCGGTGCTGTACTGGGACCAGAGCCTTGAGGTGGACCTGCACGGCTACCACGTGTACGTGGACGGCAGACGGATCACCGACGAGCCCTACGGCAACCCGGTCGACGCGCACCTGCGCGCGCTCGGCTTCCCGGTCGAGGACCTGACGAACAACGCCGAGCACGAGCTGGCCGTCACCGCGGTGGACCAGACGGGCAACGAGTCCAAGCCGTCGTCCGTACGGATCACGCCACTGCCCATGAGCATCATCGGCATCGACGACCCGGGCTACATCGAGAAGGGCACCTGGACCGGGTCGAGCGTCGCAGGCTGGCTCGGCTCCAAGACGCGTACCAGCAACGACACTTCGGCGACGGCCACATGGCGCCCCGAGCTGGGGGCGGCCGGCGGCTACGAGGTGTTCGCGTGGGTGCCCAGCCATCCCAACAGCACCGCGGCGGCCCGGTACACCGTTACCCACGCCGGTGGCACGAAAGCCGTGGACATCGGCCAGACCGCGGGCGGGAACCGGTGGATCTCGCTCGGAACCTTCGGGTTCGCCCAGGGATCGGCCGGCGACGTAACGGTCTCCAACAGCGCGGGCAGCAGCTATCTGCGTACCAGCTACGTCAAGTTCGTACCGAAGTGACAGGAGGCTGAGCAGGACCCGTGCCCGGCACCGGCCGAACCGCCGGTGCCGGGCACGGTGACGCACGCCCGCACCGGCGCGTGAGCGCCGTCCCTCACCCCGCGGTCAGCTCCGAGCGCCGGACACCTCGTCGCCGTTCTCGTCGGTGACCACGACATCGATCCCTTTCGCGCGGAACGGGTCGAGATCGGCGCCGGTGGCCGATTCGTCGGTGACCAGTGTCCACTTCGGAGGCAGCGGAGCCCAGGCGTGGAACGGACGACGACCGATCTTGGCCCCGTGCACCAGCAGATAGACGCGGTCGCTGCGGCGCGCCATCAGCTCCTTGAGCCGGGTCTGCCGGATGTCGGCCTCACAGATGCCGTCCTCGGCGGTGACCCCGTCCGCGCCGAGGAACACCCGGTCGAACGTGCGGCGTTCCAGGGCGGTTTCGGTGAGGGGGCCGATGAAACCCTGGCTCCGCGGCCGGAGTTGGCCGCCGAGGCACTCCACGGTCACCGCGTCGGCCGAAGAGAGCTCCTGGAGAGCCGTCATGCCGGTGGTCACCACTGTCAGCGCGGGGCCGTGCCGCAGCTCGTGTGCGAGCGCGCCGGTGGTGGTGCCCGCGTCGAGCAGCACCGTCTCCCCGGCCCCGATCTGGCGCGCGGCCCAGCGCGCGATGGACTGCTTGGCCTCGAACGCCTCGCCGACGCGCTGGCGGAGGCTGGCTTCCGGGTGCGCGACGAGCGCCATCGCGCCGCCGTAGGTGCGGGCCAGGGCGCCCGCGCGTTCGAGCTGGGCGAGATCACGCCGGATGGTCGACGCGGTCACTCCGAACTGCGCGGAGAGTTCGTCCACGTTGGCAAGCCCTGTGGTGGTGGCCAGTTGGACGATGGCCTGCCTGCGGAGTTCGGAATCGCGGGGCACTCGTTGTCCCTTCAGCCGACAGAGACCGGCGCCAGGTCCGCAGCCTGGCGCAGGGCCTCAATCATGCTACCTACTTCGGCAGTTCCGGTTCCCGCGATGTCGAAGGCCGTGCCATGGTCGACCGAGGTGCGGATCACGGGGAGCCCCACGGTGATGTTGACACCCGCCTCGATGCCGAGCACCTTCACGGGGCCGTGGCCCTGGTCGTGGTACATGGCCACGATCAGGTCGTAGTCTCCGCGCCCGGCGAGGAAGAACGCGGTGTCGGCGGGCAGCGGGCCCCGTGCGTCGATGCCGTCGGCGCGCAGCTTCTCCAGCGCGGGCTCGATCTTCTCCTCCTCCTCACCGGCACCGAACAGGCCGTTCTCCCCGGCGTGCGGGTTGATCCCGCAGACCCCGATGACGGGCGCGTCGACTCCCGATGAGCGCATGGCCCTGTGGCCCCGCCGCACGGTCCGCTCCACGAGCCCGGGATCAATCCTGGCTATGGCGTCGATCAGGCCGATGTGGGTGGTCACATGGATGACCTTGACCTTGGGCGTCGACAGCATCATCGACACTTCCTCGATGCCGGTCAGCGCCGCGAGCATCTCCGTGTGCCCGGGGTAGATGTGCCCCGCCGCGTGCAGCGCCTCCTTGTTCAGCGGCGCCGTGCAGATGGCCTGTACCTCGTGGGAGACCGCGAGTTCGGACGCGACACGCACGTACTGGTAGGCCGCTTCTCCCGCGGCCGGGCTCAGCTTTCCCCACTCCAGGCCCTCGGGGAGCAGACCGAGGTCGATGACATCGATCCGGCCGGGCTCGAACCGGGCCTGGGACACCGATTCGACGGCCACCACCTCGACCGTCTCACCCCGTACCAGGGCGGCCTCGCGCAGGCGGCGGGCGTCCCCGATGACGAGGGGACGGCACCGTTCGTACACGGCCGCGTCGGCGAGCGCGCCGACGACGACCTCGGGGCCGATTCCGGCTCCGTCCCCCATCGTGACGGCTATGGCGGGCAAGGGCGAATTCACAGTTCCTCCTGTGGATCAGGCTGGTGAAGCTGGTCGGCGATCGTGAGCAGGCTGTCCGGGCCACCGTGGCTGCCGGGCCGGGTCACGATCTCCAGTCCGGTGTCGGTGCGCATGTGCACGGCGCCCGGATGCACCTGGCCGAGCAGGTGGAGGCGTCGTACGCCGAGCGCGTCGAGTACCCGCCGTGCGGTCTCGCCCCCGGTGAGGGCGAGCCGGAGCGGGCCGTCGTGCCGGGCGACGACCTCGCGGACCATGCCCGCGAGGTGTACGGCGAGCGCACGGGCGCGGGTGGGATCGAGCGGCGCGGGGCACAGTGTCAGCACCGTGCGGCCCCCGGTGAGCTCGAAGCGGGGAACGTCACGGGTCGCCGGGTCCACCTCGACCAGCCGCGCGCCGCTGGAGGCCAGCAGTTCGACCTGGCGGCGCGCGCCCGGTTCGGCGGAGCCGACCACGACGAGCACTGTCGCGGGCACGGTGGACGGGACTTGCGTGATTCGCGCAGGACGCATCCTTCCGAAGGCCGCCGCAAGCCCGGCGGAGCCGACGGCGGTGATGTCTCCGGCCTCGCCGGTCATGACGGTGGCGGCGGCGAGCAGGTCGAGATCGGCGTCGGTCTCCGCGTCACAGACGGCTATCCGCCCGGTACGCGCGAGCCGCGCGAGCACATCGCGCAGGCCGGGCGAGCGCAGCTCGTCGAGCTTCACATGGGTGACCGGGAGATCCCCGAGCGCGTCCTCGACGGAGGCGGGTCGGTGCTCGCCGATACCGGGCTCGGCCGACAGCACCACGCGACCGTTGAGTGTGGGGCGGCCCGCGACCGGCAACGCCGGGGTACAGACCACCAAGCCGGAGCGCACATCGCGCACTCCGCGCACCATCGCCTCGACGTTGCCGCGCAGGAGCGAGTCGATCTTGATGAAGGCCTGGCGTCGCTGTGGCAGCCCCGCTCGAACGGCGGTGCGGGCGGTCTCCGGATCGGCCTGACGGATATCAAGGTCGACCACCCGCGCCCCCGTGTTCTGCGCGGAACGCGCGAGATCGACTGTGTCGATACCAAGAGCCAGAGCGGCCTCCGCGGCACCGCTGAGGTCGTCACACAGTGCCGAGCCCATGATCTCAGCAGATCTCATTCGCACCTCCCCACAACTTGTTCTGCGTGAAACACGCTATCTGTATTGCGCATAGCGTGCAAGGGTGCCAGAGTGCGCAGCCACAGGTGCTCCTACGGCGATGGCGCCGGCGAGCCACGGAGGGTTCCACATGCGGAAAGTGATGCCACAGAAGGCACAGATATCCCGACGCACACTGCTCAAGGCACTGGGCGTCACCGGGGGCGCGATGGCCGCGGGCGGCCTCGCCGGTTGCGCCAGTCCCACGGGCGGTCCGCCGCCCGGCTCGGTGACCCTCGGGCTGAACCGTTCACTCGTGTCACTCGACAACAAGCTCAATCAGTTCGACGCGGCGGTCACCGTGCAGCGCGCGGTCCGCCAGGGGCTGACCCGGATCGGCACCGATCTCTCCCCAGTGCCCGTGCTCGCCGACACGTTCGAGCTCACCGCCCCGACACAGTGGACGGTGCGGCTGCGCGAAGGCGTTCGCTACTCCGACGGCAGCCCGGTGCGCATCAAGGACGTCAGCACCGCGCTCACGATGTACCAGCAGGTCAACGGTTCCTATCTGGCGGGCTTCTTCCCCGAGTGGCCGACCGTCGTGCCGGTGGACGAGCGGACGTTCACGCTGGAGACCAACCGCCCGCTGCCGGTTCTCGACTACCTCATGGCCAACATCCTTGTGACGCCCGCGGCGGCGAACGTGCCCGAGGAACTCCAGTCCGGCGTCGGCTCCGGCCCCTACGTGGTCACCGCGTCGAACCGCGGCACCGGCGAGTACACCTTGCGCCGCAACCGCGACTACTGGGGCGGGCCCGCGCGCGTGAAGCAGGTACAGGTGCGGTTCGTGCCCGAGGAGTCCAACCGGGTGGTGGGACTGCGCTCGGGCGAGATCGACATCATTGACACGATCACCCCCGACTCCGCAGACCAGTTGAGCGGACAGCCGGACGTGTCGTTCGAGCGGGTGCGCGGCACCCGGATCAACCAGCTCTTCTACAACTTCCGTAAGCCGGACAGCCATCCGCTGTCCAAGGCATCTGTCCGCCAGGCGCTCTCGCTGGCCGTGGACGGCGAACGGCTCGCCGAAGAGATCCTGGCCGGCTCCGCGCAGCCCGCTGTCGGGCCCGTGGCCCAGACGCTCAACGGCGCGGTGTCCTGCGGTACTTACGACTACGACCCCCGCCGCGCCAAGCAGATGCTGGAAGCCGAGGGCATCGCCGACGGCGATCTGCGGCTCACCCTGATCTGGGAGACAGGCGAGTTCGCGGGCGACACCAGTGTGATGGAGGCCGTCGTGCAGATGCTCGGCGAGATCGGCGTCCGCGTGAGGCTCCGTCAGTTCGAGCCGGGCGGCGACATCTCCAAGTGGCGCCAGGGCCGGGCAGGCGACTGGGACATCCTCGGCAACGGATACGCCTCTCCCGTCGGCGCGGCGCTGCCGATCCTGCAAGGGATGTACGGCGGCACGCCGGAACGCGAACGCACCCGCGACACCTACCAGGGCTACGTCAACCGCGAGGTGCTCGCGCTGCTCGACCAGGCCTACGCCGAGGTGGACGCCGAGCGACGGCAGAAGATCACCGCCCGCGCTCAGCAGGTGGTGTGGGACTCATGGCCGAGCATGTGGGCGTTCGTACCCAACTCGGTGCTGGCCTTCCGTAACCGCGTCACCGACGTGACGCTGGAAGCGACCAACTCGTACCAGCTCGCACGCGTCGGTCTGGAGGGCTGAGGTGACCACGTACATCCTCAGGCGACTCGGCCAGAGCGCGTTCGTCGTACTGCTCACGGTCTCCACCGTGTTCGTGCTGATCCGGATGGCGCCAGGCGACCCGGCGACAGCCCTGGCCGCGCCGAACGCGACCGCCGCGGACCTGGCCAAGATCCGTACCCAGCTCGGGCTGGACGGCCCGGTCCTCTCGCAGTACCTGACTTTCATCGAGCATCTGTTCACCGGTGACCTCGGTATGTCGTACTCGTTCCGCGCGCCCGCGTTCGACGTGGTTCTCGACCGGGTGCCCTACACGATCACCCTCGCGCTGGCCGCGGTCACCCTCACCGCCGTGATCTCGCTGCCCCTGGGCATCTGGATGTCCCGCCGCGCCGACACCGGCCGCGAGATGGGCGCCAACATCCTGACGATCGCCGCGCAGTCGATGCCCGAGTTCTGGAGCGGCATCATGCTGCTCACCGTCTTCTCCGTGCTCGTGCCGGTGCTGCCCTCGTCCGGGTTCACGACCTGGTCGGGGCTCGTGCTGCCCGCGACCACCATCGCGCTGCTCCAGGTCGCGCTCATCTCACGGCTCGTACGCCGCGAGATGGTGAGCAATCTGACCTCCCCGCACCTCATGGTGGCCCGTGCGCACGGCATCCCGGAACGCAGACTCGTCTGGGACCACGCGCTCACCAACTCCGCGATCCCCGTACTCACCGCGCTCGGCACCCGGTTCGCGGCGATGCTCAACGGCGTCGTCGTGGTGGAGGTCGTGTTCAACTGGCCCGGCGTCGGCTCGCTCGTGGTCCGGGCGCTGGAGACCCGCGACTACCCGCTGATTCAGGCGACGGTGCTCGTCACCGCCGCACTCGCGATCCTCGTACAGCTCGTCATCGACCTGCTGTACCCGCTGCTCGATCCACGGATCCGCCTCGGAAAGGCCACGGCGCGATGACCATCACAGAGAGTACGGAGACCGAGAGCCGTCCCAGCCGTATCACCGCCGCCCAGCTGCGCGACGCCGGAGCCACCCGCCGCCCCCGCATGGCCCGGATCAAGATCCGCGTCGGCGCGGTCCTCACGGCGCTGGTCGTCCTGCCGGTGGCGCTGGCCGGCCTGCTGCCCCTGCCCGGCTCCACCGAACAGGACCTCGGCGCACGCCGGCTGCCGCCGCTCACCGACGGCCATCTGTTCGGGACCGACCAGCTCGGCAGGGACCTGCTCGCACGGGTCCTCGACGGCGGGCAGGTGTCGATCCTCATCGGGGTCCTCGCCGTGGTCGTGTCCGGGCTGATCGGGCTCGCCGCCGGTGCGGCGGCGGGCTACTTCGGCGGCTGGTGCGACGCGCTCATCAGCCGTCTGCTGGAAGCCCAGATGTCGTTGCCTCTGCTGATGATGCTGCTGCTCGTCGTGGCGCTGTTCGGACCGTCCGTACCGGTGATCACCGCGGTCATCGCGATCGCGCAGTGGCCCGAGGTCGCCAGGCTGACCCGCTCGATGGTGCTCGTCGAGCGCGAGAAGCCGTACGTCGACGCGGCCCGCACACTCGGCCTGCCCCACCACAGCGTGCTGCTGCGCCACCTCGTGCCCAATATCGTCCGGCAGACCAGCCTCGTCGTACTCCTGCTCCTCGCACAGGCGGTGCTGCTGGAAAGCGCGCTCAGCTACCTCGGCGCCGGCCCGGAGCGGCCGTTCGCCACCTGGGGACGGCTGATCTCGGACGGTCAGGACTACATCACCACCTCGTGGTGGCTCGTCACGCTGCCCGGTCTCGTCATCGTGCTGCTGGTGGTCGGCGTGAACCTGCTCGGCGACGGACTGCGGGACACGATCAGAGGTACCAAGAAGGGAGTGGCAGCGTGAGCAGTGTGCTAGAGGTCGAGGACCTCCAGATCGAGCTGATAACCGAACGCGGTGTCGTCCGCGCCGTCGACGGGGTCTCACTGCACGTCGACCCCGGCGAGACCGTGACCCTGATCGGCGAGTCCGGTTCCGGCAAGTCGACCACGGCGATGGGCCTGCTGCGGCTCCTGCCGCCCGACCTGGCCGTACTGTCCGGCAGGGCGGTGCTCGCCGGACACGACGTGATCGCCGACCCGGCCGCGATCAGCGGCCTGCGCGGGCGCGTCGTGGGTCTTGTCCCACAGGACCCGATGACCGCCCTGAGCCCGGTGCACACGGTCGGCAGGCGGCTGACCGACCTGGTCCGCCTGCGGCACAAGGGAACCAGCCGCCGCCAGGCCCGGCTGACGGCGAGGGAACTGCTGGAGCGCGTGCACGTACCCGACCCGGAACGGGTGCTCGGCCACTACCCCCACCAGCTCTCCGGCGGACTTCAGCAGCGGGTACTGATCGCGTGCGCGCTCGCGGGCGAGCCCGAACTGCTGGTGGCCGACGAGCCGACCAGCGCCCTCGACGTCACCGTGCAGGCGGGCGTGCTCGACCTGCTCATGGAGCTCCAGGAACGCACCGGCGTCGCGATCCTGATGATCACCCACGACCTCGGCGTGGCCCGGCTCGTATCCGACCGCGTGCACGTGATGCGCGCGGGCCGGTTCGTGGAGAGCGGCGATGTCGAACGGGTGGTGAACGCGCCGGCGCACCCCTACTCGAAGCAACTGCTCGCAGCCGTGCCGCGACTGGCACGCAAGGAGGTGCCCGCGTGAGCGAGAAAGCGATCCTCTCCGTCGAGGACCTGGTGGTGGAGTTCCCCGGCAGCGGCAAGACGAAGTTCCGCGCCGTCTCCGGGGTGGGATTCAGCCTGAGGAAGGGCCGCACCGTCGGCATCGTGGGCGAGTCCGGCTGCGGCAAGACCACGATCGCGCGCAGCATCGTCCGCCTGCAGCGGCCGACGTCCGGCCGCATCCTGCTCGACGGCACCGACATCTCCCAGCTGCCGGAACGGCGCCTGCGACCGCTGCGCGCCCGCGTGCAGATGATCTTCCAGGACCCGTACGGGTCGCTCGACCCGAGACTCACCGCGGGCGAGATCGTGTGCGAGCCGCTGAAGCTGCGCGGGGTGCGCGACCCGGCCCAGCGCAGGAAGCAGGCACTCGCGCTGCTGGACCGGGTCGAGCTGCCGGAGAGCGCACTCGACCGGCTGCCCGCCGAGTTCTCCGGCGGGCAGCGGCAGCGCATCGGCATCGCCAGGGCGCTCGCGAGCCGGCCCGACGTGCTGGTGTGCGACGAGGCGACCAGCGCACTCGACGTCTCGGTGCAGGCACAGGTGCTGGCACTGCTCAAGGACATCCAGGCGGAGACCGGCGTGGCCTACGTGGTGATCTCGCACAACCTCGGCGTGGTGCACGAGCTCAGCGACGACGTGCTCGTGCTGCGCCGGGGCGAGGTGGTCGAACACGGCCCGGCCGACCAGGTGCTGACCGAACCCGCGTCCGCCTACACACGGGCGCTGCGCGACGCCGCGCTGGATCCCGCCGCCATGACCGGCCGCAAACCCCGGCATCTGCTCGCCGGCGCGGGCGCGACAACAACCGGAAGGAACCCATGACCGGCACACCCAGGCTGGTGCTCGGCACCATGACCTTCGGCGACACCGTCTCGGCGGCCGACGCCGAGACGATGCTCGACGCGGCGCTCGACGCCGGGATCACCGACGTCGACACGGCCAACGGCTACGCCAAGGGCGCCACGGAGGAACTTCTCGCGCCCCTGGTCGCGGCTCGCCGGGACCGCATCAGGCTCGCCACGAAGGCCGGTATGCCCCACCCGGACGCCGGGGAGCACTCGCCGCTGTCGCCCCAGGGCCTGCGGGCCGGGGTGGAGGGCAGCCTGCGCAGGCTCGGCGTCGACCACATCGACCTGTTCTACCTGCACCAGCCCGACTACGCGGCCCGTGTCGAGGACACGCTGAGCACGGTCGCCGACCTGGTGACGGAAGGCAAGATCCGCGAGCTGGGCGTCTCGAACTTCGCGGCGTGGCAGATCGTGGAACTGAACCACGTCGCCGACCGCGTCGGGGCGCCCCGGCCCGTGGTGGCCCAGCAACTCTGCAACCTCCTCGCGCGCAGGATCGAGGAGGAGTACGCGGCGATGGCCGCGGCGACGGGGCTGGAGACGATGGTCTACAACCCGCTCGGCGGCGGGCTGCTCACCGGCAAGCACCGCTTCGGCGCCGAACCGGGCACCGGCCGCTTCGGCGATTCCGTCCTCGCCGGCATGTACCGCAAGCGCTACTGGGACGAGCGGCTCTTCGAGGCCGTCGCGACACTGGAGGGCATCGCCGGACAGGCCGGGCTGCCGCTGACCGAGCTCGCACTGCGCTGGCTGCTCAACCGGCCCGTGGTCGGCTCCATCTTGCTCGGAGCGTCCAGCCTCGACCACCTCGTCGCCAACATCGCCGCGCTGGGCAGGGGACCGCTGCCCGACGACATCGCCGCGGCGTGCGACGAGGTCGGGGCCGAGCTGCGCGGGCCGATGCCCAACTACAACCGCTGAGAACGAAGAACAGGAGCACATCTCCGTGAGCGCACTCGAATTCGCACATCGAGTCCGGACCCGTCAACAGGCCATCGGCTACTGGGTGGTGCTCGACGACCCGGTCGCCACCGAACGGCTCGCCCGGCTCGGCTACGACTACGTCGCGGTGGACGCCCAGCACGGCCTCATCGGCTACACCGGCATCCGCAACGCGATGCTCGCCATCGACGCGGGAGCCACATCCGCGGCGCTGGTACGGGTGGAGCAGAACGACCCGTTCGCCATCGGCAGGGTGCTCGACGCGGGCGCCACCGGCGTCATCGTGCCGCTGATCGACTCCGCCGATGACGCCGCGGCCGCCGTACGCGCGACCCGCTACCCACCGGAGGGACGCCGTTCGTACGGGCCGATGCGCTCACAACTGCGTGTGGGCCCCAAGCCCGCGGAGGCCAACGAGTCGGTGCTCGTCCTCGCGATGATCGAGACGCCGCAGGGCCTGGACAACGTGGCCGAGATCTGCGCGACCCCCGGTCTCGACGGCATCTATGTGGGCCCGTCGGATCTGCGGCTCGCGGTCGGTGGAGAGACCTCCACCGACCCGGCCGTGGACGAGGTGTTCGAGCAGGCCGTCGAGAAGATCGCCAAGGCCGCGGAGACGGCGGGGATCGCCGCGGGCATCCACACGCCGAACGGCGAGGTCGCCAGGCGCAGGCTGGCACAGGGCTACACGTTCGCGTCGGTGGCGAGCGACCTGACCCATCTGGAGCAGGCGGCGCGGGACCATCTGTCAGCCGCGCGGGGCGAGCTGTGAGGCTGCGCGGGACCGGACCCGGCCGCGCCGAAGCCACGCTCACCGCCCCCGTGCCCCAGTCGCACGCGGCGAATCTCGCCGTGCTGCCCGGCGGCGACCTCGGATGTGTGTGGTTCGGCGGCACACAGGAAGGTGTGCACGACATCCGTATCTGGTTCTCCCGCCTGGCGCCGGACGGGGACGAGTGGTCCGAGCCCGTCGCGCTGACCGGCGACCCCGACCGGTCCGACCAGAATCCCTTGCTGTTCACCGACCCCGGCGGCACGTTGTGGCTGCTGTGGACAGCGCAGCACGCGGGCCGGCAGAACACGGCCGAGGTGCGGGCGCGCCGCTCCACCGACGGCGGTCACACATGGGACGAGCCGCGGGTGCTGCTGCCCGCCGACCGGACCCGTGGCGTCTTCATCCGGCAACCGATCCAGGTCACGGACTCGGGCACCTGGCTGCTGCCCGCGTTCCACTGCGTCACACCGGCCACCGGCGAGTGGTCGGGCGGCGACGACACCAGCGCCGTGTACGCCAGTGACGACTCCGGCGCCACCTGGACCCGCCACGACGTACCGGGGAGCAGGGGCTCGGTGCACATGAACGTGCTGCCCCGCTCCGAGGGTTACGTCGCGTTCTACCGCAGCCGCTTCGCCGACGTGATCCGCTCCAGCACCTCGCCCGACGGCCTGACCTGGACGGAGCCGGAGCCGACGGCCCTGCCCAACAACAACTCCTCCATCCAGGCCACCCGGCTCGGCGACGGCAGGCTCGCACTGGTCTACAACGCGAGCAGCGCCGCCCACGCCACGCACCGCAGGGCGGGCCTCTACGACGAGGTCGACGAGCACGGCGCGCTGGGCGGGCAGGACCGTCCGGCACTCGCCCACACCGGACGCGCGGACAGCACCGAGGCGTTCTGGGGCGCGCCGAGAGCGCCGCTCGCGCTGGCGACGTCGGCGGACGACGGACTGACCTGGCGCCGGCACACCGATCTGGCCCAGGGGGAGGGGACATGCCTCAGCAACAACTCCCGTGACGGCCTCAACAAGGAGCTCTCCTACCCGTCGATCGTCGCGGACGCGCGGGGCGCCGTGCATGTGGCGTTCACCCATCACCGTTCGTCCATCTCCTACGTGCGGCTCGACGCGGACTGGCCGGGCTGGCGGGAGACCGCGTGAGTCTGACCCTGATCACCACACCCACGTTCGGCCGGTTCTCGGACGAGCCGTGGGACCTGCTGCGCACGGCGGGTGTACGCGCGGAGCGGCCCCGCGACGACGTGCCGCTGCCCCGCGTCGACCTGCTTGACCGCGTCCCCGAGGCCGAGGCACTGATCGTGGGGCTCGACCCGATCGACAACGACGTGTTCGAGGCCGCGCCCCGGCTCAAGGTCGTCGCCAAGCACGGTGTCGGCTACGACAACATCGACCTCGACGCCGCGCGCGAGCACGGCGTGCGGGTGGTGTACGCGCCCGGCAGCAACTCACGCGCCGTCGCCGAGCTGACGTTCGGTCTGCTGCTCGACGTCGCACGCGGGATCTCCGCCAACGACCGTGCCGTACGGGCCGGCGGCTGGCCGAAGACCTTCGGCGTCGAACTGGCCGGGCGCAGCCTCGGTATCGTCGGCTTCGGCCGGATCGGCAGGGTGATGGCCGGCTACGCCGCCGCCTTCGGCATGGACGTGACCGCGCACGATCCGTATCTGCCCGCCGAGGCGTTCGGGACCGTGGCCTCGGCCGATCTCGACACGACTCTCGACAGCGACGTGGTGAGCCTGCACCTGCCCGCCGTCCCCGGCGCCAGGCCGTTGCTGGACCGCGACCGGCTCACCGCCATGAGGCCCGGGGCCATTCTGCTCAACGCCGCACGCGGCGGGCTCGTCGACGAAGTGGCCGCCGCCGAGCTGCTGCACAGCGGGCACCTGGCCGGAGCCGGTTTCGACGCCTTCGCCGTCGAGCCCCTCCACGACAGCCCGCTGCTGAGCTCTCCCAACGTGGTGCTGACCGCTCACATCGGCGCGTGCAGCCGGGAGGCGAACCGGACGATGGGCGTCGCCGTGGCGAGAGGCGTACTCGCCGTGCTCCAGGGAGCGCAGCCCCGGTACGCCGCGCTCTGACTCCACTCAACGCAAAGGACCGTCATGAAGATCGAACGTATTCGCATCGACAAGGCGAAGTTCGACATGCTCGACTTCTCCAAGCACCCCACCGGTTTCTCGCTCGTCTACACCCCCGGCAGCCGTAAGCCGACCAGCGCCTACGCGATCCGGATCTACACCGATGAGGGGGCCGTCGGCCAGTACGTCGGCGGTAACTCGGTGGCCACGGCGCAGGTGAAGATGTTCGGCGACTACCTCGTCGGCAAGGACCCGCTGCAACGCGAGCTCATCTACAACGACGTCAAACGGCAGTTGCGCAAGTTCGACAAGATGGGCATGGGCTTCGTCGACATCGCGCTGTGGGACCTCGCGGGCCGGGTGCACAACGCCTCTGTCCGGACCCTGCTGGGGGGCTGGAAGACCCGGCTGCCCGCCTACGCCTCCACCGCTGCGGGCGACCGGAACGGCGGCCTCGACAGTCCCGAGGCGTACGCGGACTTCGCCGTGGCCTGCAAGGAGCTCGGCTACCGCGCGTACAAGCTGCACGTGTGGGACACCTATGAGGTGCCCGAGGTGGTGCGCACGATCGCCAAGGTGCGTGAGGCCGTAGGACCGGACATGGACCTGATGCTCGACCCCGGCTGCAAGCTGGAGACCTTCGCGCACGCCGTACAGGTGGGCCGCGCGTGCGACGACGCGAACTTCCTGTGGCTGGAGGACCCGTACAAGGACACGGGCATCTCGATCTTCGGCCACAAGCGCCTGCGGGAGCTGATCCGCACGCCCTTGCTCCAGACCGAGCACGTGCGCGGCCTTGAGCAGCACATGGACTTCGCGATCGGCGGCGGCACCGACTTCATGCGCGCCGACGCCGAGTACGACGGCGGCATCACCGGCGCGCTCAAGATCGCCCATGCCACCGAGGCGCTCGGCCTCGACGTGGAACTGCACACACCGGGCCCCGCGCAGCGCCAGCTGATGGCCTCGCTGCGGAACACCAACTACTACGAGATGTCCTTCGTGCACCCCAAGTCCTCGGAGATCGGGCGCAGTCAGCTGATCTACGCCGACGACTACCGCGACGGGCTCACCGCGATCGGCGCGGACGGCTGTGTGCCGGTGCCGGAGGGTGTTGGGCTCGGCGTGGAGTACGACTGGGACACCATCGAGACGCACACGGTCGAGACCGTCGAGTTCACCGGATGACACCGGCGGCCACGGGGGTCCGCACGGAGAAGTCCCAGAGGGCTCGCACTCCTGTCGGTTGCCGTGAGCGCCATCTTCTACCGGGCCCGGAGAAGTTCGCAGCGATCGGCCAGCGCGCTCAGAGACTCGGCCTCGAAAAGATCGTTCAGGTCGATGCCGACTCCGAGGCGGGTATTGACGCGCGTGATGACCTGGACGGCGTGGAGGGAATGCCCACCGAGATCAAAGAAGTCATCGGTGGCCGAGATCCGTTCCACGCCCAGCACCTCGGACCAGATCCGAGCGATGGTTTCCTCGATCTCGCCCCCGGGCGATACGAACTCGCCCAGCTCCGCCTGACGTTCTTCCGGGTGAGGCAGTTCCAACCGGTTGATCTTCCCGTTGGGCAGCAGCGGCAGCGTGTCCAGCACCACCACCTGCGCGGGCACCATGTGCTCAGGCAGCCGCTCGGCCAGGAACGCGCGCAACTCTCGCGCGTCCCCCGGGCGCAGGCGGGGCCCCTGGCCGTAACCCACCAGACGCTGCGAACCGTCCGGCCCCGTCATGGGCACCACCACGGCCGCCTCGACCTCCGGATGCGACCACAGCACCGCTTCGATCTCGCCCGGTTCCACCCGGAAACCCCTGATCTTGACCTGCTGATCGACACGCCCCACGAACTCCAGCGTCCCGTCCGGCAGCCACCGCGCCAGATCACCCGTCCGGTACAACCGCGCACCCGGAACCCCGGAGAAACAGTCCGGCACGAACTTCTCCGCCGTCAGCCCCGGACGCGCCCAATAACCCACCGCCACACCAGGACCACCCAGCCACAGCTCACCCGGCACACCCACCGGCGCCAGCCACCCGAACCGGTCCACCACCCACGCCTGAGTATTGGTGATCGGCGGACCGATACGACCCGTCCCCTCCGGCTCCTCCACCAAAGGTTCGCATGTGGAGATGCAACTCACCTCGGTTGGCCCGTAGACGTTGTAGATCTGCGCCTCCCCCGCTTCGAGGGCACGCCGCACCATGGCCGGATTCATCGACTCACCTCCGATGTAGATCTGGTCCATCGAGGCGAAGGCATCCGCGAATTGCGCCACGGTCGCGTTGAACAGTGCCGTGACTATCACCAGGGTTGTCACACCTTCTGAGCGCAACAGCTCCGGCAGCGCGACCGGGTCCACCACCACGTCCGGCGGAACCATGACCAGCCGTCCCCCATTCAGCAGCGCACCCCACACCTCCAGGGTCAGAGGATCGAACGACGACGAGGAGATCTGTGCGATCACCGAAGACTCCGAGAACGACACGAAGTCCGTCCCGCAGACCAGCCGCACCACGCCCGCGTGTGGCAGCAAGGCGCCCTTCGGCTGTCCCGTGGATCCCGATGTATACGTCAGACACACCGGAGATCCGGCCGAAGCGACCGACTTGGCCGACTCCGGGATCCCCATGGGCCGCACCTGGCTGATGTCGACGGTGGTCCGGCCGTCCAGCGGGAGACGGTCGAACAGATACTCATGCCCCACCACCACCCGCGCCCCGGAATCCTCCAGCATGAACGCCAGACGCTCCCGCGGATACTCCGGATCCAGCGCCACATACGCCGCCCCCGCCCGCAACACACCCAACATCCCCACCACAAGATCCGCCGAACGCTCCACACACAACCCCACCACCCCACCACGCCCCACACCCACAGCCCGCAACGCCGCAGCCACCCCATCAGCCCGCGCCACCAACTCCCCATACGACACAGACACACCACGATCCCGCACCGCCACCGCACCCGGCCGCTCCAACGCCCGTGCCACCACCCCCTCATCCACCGACTCCCACACCAGATCCGCGGCCGTCGAATTCCACAAGGAAAACGCCCGCCGCTCCTCATCGGAAAGGACATCAATGGTGTCCACCCGACGATAAGGATCCTCAGCAACCGAATGCATCACCCGCAGATAGCAATCGATGAAGGACTGAACCTGATCGTCGGTGAACTCGGCGGTGTGAAAGTCAATGACATGGTGGATGTCGTCCGACAGAGGATCACGCAGGAAGGCGCAGAGGAACGGGAAGTCCGTCGGTCCTACCCGGGCGCTCAGGTATGAGTCACCTCCGGTGCTCACGATGCTCACCTGGCCATCACCCAGGACATCTCCCAGCACGTGGAAGTGATTGTATGCGAAATGCGCCTCGTGTAGCCGGCCTCCGCCGGCCAGTGCCTGAATCTGCGCGCTCGGGTAGCGCCGGTACGGAATAATCTCCGTTTCGCGCTTGAAGACCGCATGGACGATGTCGGAGAAAGTGCCTTCAATCGGCACTGAAAAGGGCAAAGAATTCAGATACATGCCACGGGAATCAACGCCCCCTTCGGTCTCCGGTCGCCCGTTCGAAGCCACGCCGGTTACCGGCATCGGATGCCCCGTCAGCGTCGACATGACAATCAGATGCACACTCAGCAGTACGCTCTTCAGCGGTAGACCGAATTGCAGCGAAACATCCGTCAGCCGATCGCGCAGCGCGTGATCCAGCTTGCTCTGCCTGGACCCGTAGAAATCGTCGTTGCGGGCCGACGGTGATCGGTCCCCCGATCCAGGGCTGTTGGCCGGCGGCATCACAACCCCACGCCCGGCAAGGGGCACACGAGGCAACAGCGGCAGTTCCCAGTCCCGCACAGCCTCCTCCCAGAACGCGGCCGAGGTATGCCCGAGTACCTCCCGCCGCTCAAGTGCGACAAAGTCCCGGAACTGGGAGGCCGGCGGCGGAGCCAATGGGGCGTCAGGGGCACTGAGAAGGGCAGCGTAACGGCTCAGTATCTCGTTGACAGTCGCATTCAGACTCCAGCCGTCCAGTATCGCGTGATGCTCTGCTATCGTCCATTGGAATTCGCCGTCATCCAGCAGATGGACAACAAAGCGCATCAGCCCTGGAACCGTCGCGTCGAAAGGAAGCCCGCGCTGCTCTCCAACCGCAGCGTCCAGGACTTCCGCCCGCTCGTCTTCCGGGAGGGAACTGACGTCCCGCACTGTCAGGGAGATGCTCGCGCTCTCGTGAACGATCTGGAGCAGATCGTCGAAGCCGTTCATGTGCAGGGATGTACGTAGAACATCGTGGCGACTGACCACATCGTCGACGGCTTGACGGAAGAGACCTTCCGAGAAGAGGCCACGTATCCGGAAGCTGTCCACGTTGTGGTAGAGATTGCGCTGGGTGTCCGCCTCCATCTCATAGATCATCCCGGTCTGAAGCGACGCCAGCGGATAGGCGTCGACCGCGGTCGCGGGCATCCGCTCCCGATCCGACGGACAAATCATGGAGAACGGATCCAGATCCTTGTCGCGAGCCGCGACCGGTGTGCAGCACCGGGCCAGAGCCTCGACGGTCCGGTTCTGAAACAGATCCTGAAGCTCGAACGTCAGCCCGCGCCGACGCACCGTGGCAAGCATGTGCACACCGCGGATCGAATCTCCTCCCAGATCAAAGAAATTGTCCCGCGGGTCGACCCGCTCGACGCCCAGCACCTCCTCCCAGGCACCGGCGAGAATTCGCTCCTGCTCACTGGACGGTGGTACGTGACCACCGTCTTTCTCCCGGTACGCGGCGTACTCGGCGGACAACATCTCGGGGCCGCGGTGGCCGCGTACCGGTGCCGTCTCGGCGGAGGACCGACCCCCCAGGTCCGAGAGACTCGACTGCGGGTCGACCGCGGCCTTTTCGAGCAACGCGAGCAACTCGTCAACAAATCGCTGAACCGTTGCGACGTCGAACAGTTGCGAGGCGAATTCCACCTCGCCCCACATTCCGTCGGTACCGGCGTCGAAGATCAGCATCCCCAGATCGAACTTGGCCGTGCCGGTGTGCACCGAGCCGACCTCCGCCTCAGCTCCGTCACTCCATCGCCAACGACGACGCTCCACCTGATTCACACTGAAGGTGACCTGCACGAGGGGAGATCCGGCTCTCTCCCGCTCCGGCACCAGCGCGTTCACCAGCGACGTGAACGGCACATGTTCGTGTCCCTGGGCCGCGGAAGAACTCGCCCGGACTCGTCGCACCAGTCCGGCGAACGACGGATCACCCGCCAGATCCACCCTCACCGGCAGCGTACGAGCGAAGAACCCCACCGTACGGTCCAGGCCGACAGCGCCGGACCGCCCGCCGCCCAGCACTCCGACGACCACGTCATCCTGTTCCGACCAACGGCTCACCACCACGTTGAACGCTGTCATCAGCACATGAAAAACCGTGGATCGGCACTCGCGCGCCAGAGCGCGAATCCCCTCGACCAGAGTTCCCGGGACGTCGAAGGCGATCATGTCACCCGCGAAGGACCGCACCGCGGGTCCAGGACGATCCCGCGAGAGACTCAACGCTCCGGGCGCACCCTCCAGGTATTCGCGCCACCACCCGATGCCTTCCTCCAACACCTCCCCGGAAAGCCGGTCACGCTCCCACACCGCGAAATCAGCGTAAGACGGAGTGAACTCCGCTGGATCTGCCTCACGAGCCGGGGAACCCGCCTCGTAGAGTTCCTGGAGCTCCTGCTGAAGTAGCCGCAACGACCAGCCGTCGCAGACCACATGATGGAGGACGAGCCAGAGCAGCCCGTCTCCCCGCGTGCTCTCACCGAACCGCACGAATCCCGCCCGCACCAGCGGCGGCGCGCTCAGGTCGAAGGGTTCACGCACCCTCGTGCGCACCACATTCCACGCCTGGCTCTCGTCAGTCGCGGAAACGACCGACCACGGCACGTCGGTTCCCACGTCGCACACCACGGGGACGGGGCGCCCGTCCACAGTACGAATTCCAGAACGCAGGGCCTCATGACGGCCCACCAGCTCTTGGATCGCCCCGTGCAGTGAGCCCACGTCGCACCCGCCACGTACACGCACCACGAACGGGACGTTGTACAGCGCGCCTCCCCCCACCAGGTGGTCGAGGAACCACAGACGCTCCTGACCGAGGGACACGACCGCCGGCCCGGTGCCCTCGCGGGACGGAACGCGCGACAGGGACGAGGTCCCGGCGGAGTCCTCGTCGACGGCGCGACTGATCACGGACGCGAGACCGGCCAGAGTGGGATGATCCTGGAGACTCTGGATGCCGATGTAGACGCCCCACGTCTTGGCGACAATCCCCATCAGGCGGGTTCCTGTGAAGGAGTCACCGCCGAGAGCGAAAAAGTCATCGCCGGGGCCGATGGTGTCGAACAGGAGAAGGTCGGACCAGATTTCTGCGAGGCGCTTCTCCGTGGAAGTTTCCAGCTGATCGGAGTTACGAAGAGGCGCGAGCAGGGTCAGCCCCGGCGATCGGGAATGGCGGGCTTCCTCGACCGTACCCGGATTCTCCGTGCCCAAGGCGACCAGCAGCACCTCCAGAGTGCGTGCGTGGGCGTCGATGTCCGCCTGTGTGTGGCGGTCCGCGTCATAGGTCCACGTCGCGTTTACGGCTTCGCCACCCATGTCCACGTGAACCACAACGTCGGCGGAGTCGGCCTCACGCGGCATGGGTGGGACCGCGCCGGCTTCGGTGAACAGCAACGCGAGCCCTGGCACGGCCGGGGTGCGGGAATCACTGGATGCCGGCCGCACGGCGCCGAGTCTCGTCACCTCGGCCAGGGGCGTGGCCGGTGTCACCGGCATCAGCTCCGGCACCGGGGCCGGATGCCCGGAATCGCGCAGGAAGAGGACAGTACCTTCGTGGCCGTCCGCGGCGAGCATCGCATGCAGGGCGGCTTCAACGACCCGTGCCGAGCCGACCCCGTGCCGAGTCGCCGCGTCGGTGATGTCCCGTCGGGCAGTCGGCATGACACGGGTCAGCGAGGCCCGCTCGTAGGAAAGAACTCGTGGATCGGCCGTCCCGGGCAACTCGTGGGCAGGGCTGCCGCTGGAAGGTTCCTGAGGCAGGGCTCTCGTCACTTCTTGACTCCCTCGGTGCCCCGTCGCTGAACGGAGAAGTCGCCGATGACCAGCCGGTCCAGACCGCCCCGGACAAAGGTGTCCAGAGCCGTCGCCGGGTCACGCACGATCGGCTGACCGCGGAGATTGAAGGAGGTGTTCAGCAGCGCCGGTATGCCCGCCCTCTCCGCGAACTCCTCAAGAACCGCGGCCAGTCGTGGATTGTGTTCCGGCCGAAGGACCTGAACTCGCGCGCTCCCGTCGATGTGAGTGACCGCACCGAGATGGTGTCTGTGCTCAGGACGAGTGGCGGTGGCGAACAACATGTGCGCGTAGCGGTCTTCGGTGCCCGGCTCGATCTCGAAGAGCTCCGCCGCGGAGCGGTGCAGAACAATCGGCGCGAAAGGCCGGAAGTCCTCACGCCGCTTGATCAGCGCGTTGATGCGGTCCCGCATACCGCTTTCCCGCGGATCCGCGAGAATGCTGCGATGCCCGAGCGCTCGCGGGCCGAACTCCATACCGCCCTGGAACCACGCGACCACCTCCCCGGCGGCCAGCGCGTCCGCGACCACGGCGGCGAGTTCATCGAAGTCGGCGTAGGACGTGGCCTCGCAGTCCCGCCGCTCGTCGATCGCCCCCTCGATCTCGGACCTGCTGAATGAGCTTCCCCAGTAGGGCATGGGAGCGCGGGCCACGGGCGGTGACTGGGGTGAGGCCGACGCCACATACATGGCGGCACCGAGTGCGGTGCCGTCGTCGCCGGCACCCGGCGGGATGTGCACCTCGTCGAAGAGGCCACTGCGCGCGATCACGCCGTTGGCCGTGCAGTTGAGCGCCACTCCTCCGGCAAAGCTGAGGGTACGCAGTCCGGTCTGCTCCTTGTAGTGGGAGAGAACGTGCAGGAGACAGGTCTCCAGCTCCGCCTGCGCGGCGGCCGCGACGTCCATGTGCCGCTGTTCCAGCGGCTCGCCCGGCTTGCGCGGCGTACCGAAGCGCTCGGCCAGCACCCGCAGCGCTCCGCGCAGGCTCTCCTGCTCGACCAGTCCTCGGTCACGCGCGAGCAACGGAATCGCGAACCGCCCACCCGGATGCCGCACCACCAGATCGGCGAAGTCTTTGGCGAAGCGGCCCCGGTCGCCGAAGGAGGCCAGGCCCATCACCTTGTACTCGTCCATCATCATGTCGAAGCCGAGATAGAGGGTGATCGCTCCGTAGAAGGTTCCGAGTGAATGCAGAACGGGAACGGTGTGAAGGATCTCGATGTCGCGGCCCTGCCCCACGGCCACCGTCAGGCTCTCCCTCTCGCCCATGCCGTCCGCCACGAGGATCAGTGACTCGGACGCGCCGGAGGGGTAATAGGCGCTGGCGGCATGGGAAAGGTGATGCGGCACGGGGCGCAGGCGCTCTCGCCAGTCGACGCCGGGAAAGTGCTCGCCCAGCCACTGGGCCTGAAGCTCCGGGTCGAAGACCTCATCGAACTGGCGCGTGCGGTAATCGCTGCCCTCGCCGGCACTGGAGGGCCGTTGGTAGGCGAAGCCGTGCGCGACGACGTCCAGTTCATGCGCTTTCACACCGCTGCGGTCGAGGGCGTCGCGTATCGCGGCCGCCGGGAAGAGCCCGGTGGCCTTCTCCCCGGAGAAGCGTTCCTCCGCGGCGGCGGCGCGTACCTCCCCGTCCACCAGCAGAGCGGCGGCCGAGTCCTGGCCCTGGAGAATGCGAAGCTCGCGCTCGTCCAGGTCCGGCAGCTGGGCCCGTTTGAAGGCCGCACTCGTATGGAACCCACTCAGGCCGAGTATCTTCACCGGGAATCCTCCGACTTGGTTGCGGAACAGGTACGTCAGGAGTTGCTGGCAAGCGCCGTCAGCGCACGGCGGTCGACCTTGCCACTGGATGTCCGGGGCAGTTCGTCGACGATCGCGAACCGCGCCGGCACCCAAGCCCCGGGGAGCAGACCGGCGATGAACGTACGGAGCTCGGTGGCGTCGGGATAGGCCCCGTCAGCCGGTTCGAGACAGCACAGCAGCGACGCCGTCTCGCCCTCTCCGGAGAGGAGGGTCGCCGCCCTGCGCACCTTGGGGTGAGACTCCACGGCGGCGTCGATCTCCACCAGTTCCACCCGATGGCCCCGCACCTTGACCTGGCCGTCTTCACGGCCGTGGAAACGAAGAGTGCCGTCATCCCGCCACGAACAGATGTCTCCTGTCCGGTAGACGCGGCCATGGACGGGATGGGTGACGAAAGCTTCCGCGGTGAGGTCGTCACGTCCGAGGTAGCCGACGGCGAGCTGCCGCCCTCCGATATAGAGTTCGCCCGGCTCGCCGACGGCGACCGGCACCAGACCGGGGCCGGACAAGACATGCGCGGTGGTCCCCGGAAGTGGCCGGCCGATGGACACGGGGCCCGTCGTTTCGGAAGTGAGTGGCTGCACGGTGGCCCAGATGGTGGCTTCGGTCGGTCCGTAGCAGTTCCACACCTGAGCGCCGGTGGCGGTGAGGCGGGCGGCGAGATCAGGAGCCAGGGCCTCGCCCCCGCAGAGCAGCACGGTGTGAGACATGTCCTCGCCTAGCGCGTCCGTCATCAGACTCCACGCACTCGGGGTCGCCTGGATCAGATCGGCCCGCTGATCCAGCAGCCAGCGTGTGGTGTTGGCGGGGTCACGACGCCGGGCGTCTCCCACCACGAGCAGGACACCGTCGGTGGTCAGCGGATAGGTGAACTCCAGCAGGGATATGTCAAACGTGGATCCGGTGAGATAGGCGGTCCTTCGGCCGTCGCCCAGAACATCGCGGAACGCTTCGACACAGCCGGCGAGCGCGCCGTGCGACACTCCCACGGCCTTCGGTTCGCCGGTGGACCCGGAGGTACACATCACATAGGCGAGTTCGCCGGGGCTGTGCCGGTGCTCCGGAGCGGAGCTGCCCCGAACGGGCCGGATCCGGGGCAGCGGTCCGGGAAGTGTGTTTCCCGGGTCTCCGACGACGGCCCGCGCACCGACGGCTTCCAGCTGACGTGCGACACGCGCTGCCGGATGGGTCGCGTCGACCGGAGCGAAGGCGGCACCGACGTGCCAGACACCGAGGTACGCGGCGATCAGGTGGCGGTTTCGCGGCAGAGCCACCGCCGCTACGTCTCCGGGTCCCAGTCCGGCCTGCCACAGCCCCGCCGCGTAGTCGGCGGCGAGAGCGGCCAGTTCCGCCCACGTCACACTGCCGGCGTCGTCGATCAGGCAGATGTCGCCGGCGGCGCCCTTGCCCGCGTCGGCGATCGTCCGGGGAACGAGCCGGCTGGGAGGTGGCACGGCGGTACCGCTGGCGGCGTCGATGACGGTCTTGTCGCCAACTCCCCAAGGCACCACGCTCCCCATGGGCTCATTCGCGAGACGATCCCACTGATCCAGGATGGCGACGACGCGCCCCCGCAGGAGTTCGCCGTCCACATACGGCGGGCCGTCCGGCATGTTGATCGACATGCCTCGGGCGGAAGTCTCCAGGGTCATGCCGATGCCGCCGGACACCCACGTCTCAAGGTGTTCGGCGGACTGCCCCCCGCCGATGGCCCGCACCGCGTCCGCCAGTGTGGCCCGCCAGGGCAGTACCAACGGTTTCGTGCCGGTGCCGTCGTCCGGACCGAGCTCGAAGCGCGGCAGTGCCTGCGCACGGCTCATCACCAAGCCCCCGGCCGCCGCGACACAGGCCGGGCCGGCCGATTGCGGAAGATCACCCGCGTTCCCTGTCATGAAGGCTCCTCCTGGCGGCATCGCACTCTCCGTAGGCGCGGCGGCAGCCGGCGGCGTGTGATCACACGGTTCCTAGGCTGTGGTCACATCATTCGAGAATTCGGATCCAGAGGTGCACAAGGACTGCATGAACAAGGCACAACTCGGTTGAACCGTTTCGGCATCTTCGGACATCCCGGCTACGGCCGCGGACGGAGTCACCTGAGCATCCCGCGACTCGCCGGCGGAGGCCGCGGTCCGCACGTAGAAGGTGACGAGCGAGTGCAGAGCTTCGGAGCGCTCCTCGGCGGATTGGTCGTGAACGCAGCGTTCGGCGGCGGTGAGACGGACGAGTTCGTGGAGCTCGTAGCGGCCCGGTGACGTCTGATTCACCAGGTGCGCGGACTCCAGGCTGGACAGCAGCGCTTGCGTCCGGCTGGGCGTGAGTCCCGTCAGCGCCGCGGCCGCGGACAGCTCGATGTGCCGGCCGGGCGCAAGGCTCACCAGGCCCAATACCCGCGCCGCTGAGTAGGGCAGCGCGTTGTACGACGCATCGAAGACCCTTCGAAGAGA
The DNA here is from genome assembly GCF_042714995.1 of Streptomyces sp. NPDC058665. Classification (NCBI taxonomy): domain Bacteria; kingdom Bacillati; phylum Actinomycetota; class Actinomycetes; order Kitasatosporales; family Streptomycetaceae; genus Streptomyces; species Streptomyces sp. NPDC058665. The sequence goes on along the minus strand of NZ_JBHXRX010000022.1, from coordinate 8,149 downwards.
TGTGAGCGGATCTCCGGTCTCCAGTGTGTCCAGTCGCGTCTCCGCCACGCGCAGTTCATCCGCGAGTGCGGAGAGCGGAAACTGTGGACGCGCGGCGCCGCGTGCGGCAGCGCTCGCGAGAGCGAGGGGCATCCGCCCACAACTGTCCATGATCGCGCCGACGGCGTGCGGTTCGGCCGCCGTACGGCGTTCGCCCAGCTGCGTGGCAAGGAACTGGCGCGAGGCCTCGGGTGACAGCACGTCAAGCGCGAGGGGACGCGCTCCCTCATGTGCCACGAGACTGTTGAGCCGGTCGCGGCTGGTGATCACGACGCTACAGGTGGGGGATCCGGACAGGAGGGGACGTACTTGTTCGGCGTCGTGCGCGTTGTCCAGGAGGAGGAGTATCCGCCGATGGGCCAGGAGGCCGCGGAACAGGGCGTACTGCGCCTCGGCGCGGGCAGGGAACGCTCGGTGTTCCACGCCGAGGGTGACGAGCAAGTCGCGTACCGCCCCCGACGGTGTCATGGCCGGAACCGTCGGATCGTACCCGTGGAGGTTTATGTAGAGCTGTCCGTCGGGGAACCGCGAAGCGTTGTCGTGAGCCCATCTCAGGGCCAGAGATGTCTTGCCGATCCCACCGAGACCCGTGATGACGACGACGGGAGGCGTGGTGGCCGACTGCGCGTCGTCCAGTTCGGCGAGTGCTGCCGCCCGGCCGGCGAGCACAGGGGGTGCGGCGGGAAGCGTGACGGGTCCGGGTTCGCTCGGGACCGCGGCCCGTGGAGACACCGCGGCGGCGGGGCCGGTCGGGGTATCGAGGGCTGGATCGGCGTTGCGGATACGCAGGTGGATGTCGCTGAGTTCCAAGCCCGGGACGGTCCCCTTCTCCCTGACCAGGGTCTGCCTGGTGCGCTCGTAGTAGTCAAGGGCCTGTGAGGTGCGTCCCTCGCGGTAGAGCGTCACCATGAGCTGACCGATGACACGTTCGTTGAGGGGCTCCTGCCGGGCAAGGGACAGCAGGTCACCGAGAATCTTCGTCTGCCTGCCCTGGCGCAGCAACAGTTCGTTGCGGTCCAAGTGGGCCCGGAGGCGTTTCCGGCGGAGCGATTCCCGCAGTTCGTCGATCCAGGGGGAGCGCAGAGCGCCAAAGGCGTCCCCCTCCCACAAGGAGAGTGCTTCCTCCAGCAGGGCCAGAGCGGTGTCGTCGTCCGTGGCGGCGTTGGCCTGTGCGGTGAGCTCATGGAACCGGTGGAGATCTACCGTGGCTGCCGTCCTCTCATCGAGAGCGAGGACGTAGCCATCGGTCTGTCGATGGACATTGGCTGCCTGGCCGGCTGGAGAGAGAGCTGTTCTCAGCCGGGACAAGTAGGTGTAGAGCGTCGAGCGGGCACTCTGCGGGGGTCGGGGTCCCCAGACGCGGCCGATGAGTTCATCGACGGGCACCAAGCGACTGGCATCGGTGAGCAGGCTGATGAACACGGACTTGCGTCGCGCGTGTCCGAGGTCGACGAGACGCCCGTCGACCTGCATCTCCACGTCACCCAGGACGGAGATCCTCACCGGCATTCTCGTTCCTCCGTCGTGAGTTCCTCGGATCGTGACCGTCTACGGAGCGAGCCGCCCGCCTCGGTGGGGGCCCGCTCAGGGGCGCCGAACGGTACAGACACCGCGTACCGACTTCGTATGGGCAACGCACAATTCCTGGCCAAGCCAGGCCTGAACCCGGTGCCCCCAGAGGGGGACACGTGAGCCTCCACGCCGTGAACCCCACGACAACGAAACCGGCTTGCACGTGTCTTGTGCGGGGCTCATACACCCTCTGTGAGTCGCTGCCCTTACGTTGTCGCTGCTCCAATAGCGAAACTGATCAGTCAAGCCAGTGCATCGCCGCGGGGTAAGTGAGCGCGTTCCCGGCTCCGTCAATTCCTCACCACGCGTGGTAAGTCGGCTGCCGGCCATGCGCGGCGGGTGACGACAAGCCATGGTCCCGCAGTTCCGACCATCGGGAAGGAGCGGGCGTGCCCGCAATCCTCAGAGAGAAGAACTTCCGCCTGTTCCTGGTGGGAGATCTTCTCGCGAACTTCGCTGACTTCGCGCTGTGGCTGGCGATGGCGGTCTGGGTGAAGACACTGACCGGCAGCACCGCTGCCGCAGGGCTGGTGATGTTCTCCTTCGCGCTGGGTGGCCTGTTCCTGCCGCTGTTCGGTGTGCTCGCTGATCGCTTCCCACGGAAACGGATGCTGATCACTGCCCACCTGGTGATCGCTCTGCTGCTGCTCACCCTCGTCATGGTCGACTCGAAGGACGACGTGTGGATGATCTACGGCGTCATCTTCGTGTACGGACTGTACGGAGCGTTCACCGCGCCGGCGCAGGCCGCGCTGCTGCCCTCTCTGGTGCCACGTGAGGAACTGTCGATCGTCAACGGCATTCGGCAGTCGTTGCACGGAGCTCTGCGCCTCTTCACCCCGGCCATCGGTGTCGGTGCGTTCGCTCTGATCGGTGGGCCCGGTGTCTCGGCGGCTGTGTCCTGCGTCTTCGTGATCTCGGCGCTCGTGCTGCTTCCGGTCAAGACGGAGGAGACGGTCGCGGAACGTCCGACGGGCGAGAGCTGGTGGGCGGAGGTGTCCGGCGGCGTCCGACTCCTCGCCCGGACAGCGGCCCTTCGCCAGATCGTGACGGCTCTGGGGATTGCCATGCTGGCATTGGGCTTCTTCGAAGTCATCGGCATAGAGGTCGTCACCAAGGGGCTGGGGCAGGAGGCATCGCATCTGGGTTTCATCGGAGCGACCCAGGGAGTGGGGACCATCGCGGGCGGCATCACCGTGGGTGTGCTTCTGCGCAGGCTCGGCGAAGGACTGATCGTCAGCGCGGGGCTGTTGGCCGGCGGTCTGGCCACCCTGCTTCTGCTGATCCCGTCCTACCCGGCGGTCCTGTTCGCCGTGTTCGTCCTGGGCGTGGCGTTTCCGGCTCTGGCCACCTCTGCCACCACCGCCCTGCAACGGCAGGTGCCCAATTCCCATCTCGGCAGGGCGTTTGCCGCCTTCGAGTTCATCGCCACGGTTCCGCAGACGGTGTCCATGGCGATGGGCGCTCTGCTCATTTCCCTGGTCGACTACCGCGTCCTGGTCGTGGTCGTGTCGGTGGTGCTCTGTGGGGCGGCGCTCTACCTCGCATCTCACTCCGGGCAGTGGGCGCTGGTCGGCCGGGAGCGGGATGAGGACGCTGTCGTCGAGGAAGGGGCGCGGGAGCCGGGCTCGGACTCTTCTCCCGCCCTTCCGGAGGGGCGGTGAGCACCGGGCTGTCCTGTCGTCGTCTTGGTGGGTGGTTTTGTTTGTTGATTGGGAAGTGGAGTGGGGAGAGTTATGAAGGCGTATGAGGCTTCTGTTGGGTCGTTTGTGTCGTCGGTTGGTCCGGTGCCTGGTGGGGGTGTGGGGGCTGGGGTGGTGTCGTTCGGGCAGGAGCGGTTGTGGTTTCTTGATGAGTTGGTGGGTGGGGGTGCGTTGTATAACGCGCCGTTTGTGGTGCGTGTGAGTGGGTGTGATGTGGGGGTTTTGGGTGGGGCGGTTCAGGGGTTGGTGGATCGTCATGAGGCGTTGCGTTCGGGGGTTCGGACGGTGGGTGGGCGTCCGGTTTCTGTGGTGGCGGGTGTGGGGGTTGAGGTGTCGTGGTCGGTTGTTTCTGTGGGGGGTGAGGGGGAGGCGTGGGATGTGGTGCGTGCGGGGGTGTGTGGGTCTTTTGATTTGAGTGTGCCGCCGTTGGTGCGGGGTGGGTTTGTGGAGTTTGGTGGTGTGGGTGAGGGGCTTCTGTGGTTGGTGTTTCATCATGCGGTGTGTGATGGGTGGTCGTTGGGGGTTTTGCAGGAGGAGTTGCGGGAGTTTTATGGGGCGGGGGTTGAGGGGCGGGAGGTGGTGCTTCCGGAGGTTTCTTTGTCGTTCGGTGATTTTGCGGTGTGGGAGCGGGAGCGGTTGTCGGGGGGTGTGCTGGATGAGGGTGTGGGGTGGTGGCGTGGGTATTTGGAGGGTGCGCCGGGTGTGTTGAGTCTGCCGGGTGATCGGGTGCGGCCGGCGGTGCAGTCGTATGTGGGGGACATGGTTGTTTTTGATGTTCCTGGTGGTTTGGTGGATGGGGTTCGTGGTGTGGCGCGGGAGTGCCGTTCGACGGTTTTTCATGTGCTGATGGCGGCTTTTGATGTGGTGGTGGGTCGTTGGTCGCGGCAGGAGGATGTGGTGGTTGGGGTGCCGGGTGCGGGGCGGTCGGGTGCCGCTGCTCTGGATCGGGTGGTGGGGTTTTTCGCGAATATGTTGCCGGTGAGGGTGGATGTGGGTGGTGATCCGTCGTTTGTGGAGTTGGTGCGGCGGGTGCGGGGGAGTGCGGTGGCGGCGCAGGGGCATGAGGAGGTGCCGTTTTCGTCGTTGGTGGATGCGTTGGTGCCGGAGCGTGAGTCGTCGTGGTCGCCGTTGGTGCAGGTGACGTTCAGTGTGAATCCGGTGGAGCGGCGCCGGTGGGAGTGGGGTGGTGGTGCTGAGGGGGAGATTGGTTCGGTGCATACGGGGACGGCGAAGTTTGATCTGGGGATGCTGGTCTTTGATGCTGGTGCGGATGGTATGTGGGGGGAGGTTGAGTTTGCGTCTGATTTGTTCAATGCGTCTACGGTGCGGCGGTTTGTGGATCAGTGGCTTGCGGTGCTTGGTGAGGTGACGGCGGATCCGCGGGTGCGGTTGTCGGAGCTGAGGGGGATGCCGGCGGCTGAGGTGGAGTTGCTGCGGTCCTGGTCGCGGGGTGGTGGTGGTGATTTGGTGTGGGAGTCGGTGGATGAGGGGGTGGTGGCGCGGGCGTTGGAGCGGCCGGGTGCGGTGGCGGTGCGGGATCGTGGTGTGTCTGTGTCGTATGGGGAGTTGGTGGCGCGGGCTGATGGGGTGGCTGCGGCGTTGCGGGCTGTGGGTGTGGGGCGTGGTGGGGTGGTGGGGTTGTGTGTGGAGCGTTCGGCGGATCTTGTGGTGGGGATGTTGGGTGTGTTGCGGGCGGGGGCGGCGTATGTGGCGCTGGATCCGGAGTATCCGCGGGAGCGTCTGGCGTTCATGCTGGAGGATTCGGGGGCGCGGGTGGTGGTGGGGCATGAGTATCTGTTCGACCGTCTCCCGCTGGACGGCCGGACCACCATCGACATCGACCAAACCCGACCCGTCCCCCTCACACCCGACACGGCGAATGGGATCGGCCGGAGCCTTGAGCGCGGTGACGATCTCGCGTACCTGATCTACACGTCGGGTTCCACCGGAAGGCCGAAAGGGGTCGCGGTACGACATCGGAATCTCGGCTCACTGATGGCCATTGGCCGCAGGTGTTTCGACTTCGGCGCCGAAGACGTCTGGTCACTGTTTCACTCTGCGTCCTTCGACTTTTCCGTGTGGGAGACCTGGGGCGCGCTCGCGAACGGAGGGTGCCTTGTCGTGGTTCCTCCGGAATTGGCCAGGGATCCCGCTGGATTTCATCGGCTTGTTTCGGAGGCCTGCGTCACCGTCCTCAATGTGACACCCACCGCCTTCGGCAGGTTCGAAGAGGCGGACGCCCAAACGCCCGCACCGCTGGCTCTGCGTAAGGTGATTTTCGGGGGCGAGGCTGTCGATCTCTCGGCGGTCCGCCGTTGGTGGGAGCGGCACCAGGTTGGTGCTCCTGATCTGATCAACATGTTCGGTATCACCGAGGTGACGGTGCATGCCACTGTCAAGACGCTCACCCCCGAAGCCTTGGACGACAGCGTCAGCCCTATCGGTGTCCCGCTGCCCGGATACAGCATCCGTGTGCTCGGTCCGGACGGGCGGGAACAGCCGATCGGTGTCGCCGGGGAGATCCATATCTCCGGCGCCGGGGTGGCGGCCGGCTACCTGAACCGGCCGGAGTTGACCGCTGAGCGCTTTCTTCCCATCGATCCTGAGAATTCCCGGGCCGGGGTCACCTATGCCTCCGGAGACCTGGCGCGCTGGCTGCCCAGCGGTGAACTCGAATACGTGGGCCGCGCCGATCAGCAGGTCAAGATACGAGGATTCCGGGTGGAGACGGGCGAGGTGGAAGCCGTCCTTGGTGCTCATCCGCAGGTTGATTCCAGCGTGGTGACCGTGACACGCGACGAGGACACCCCTCGGCTCGTGGCCTACTGCGTTCCCGCTGCTGGAGCTGAGACATCAGTCAATGACCTGCGCGACCATCTGGCGGCGCGGCTCCCGTCCTACATGGTTCCGGCGCTGATCATCCTGATCGACGAGATTCCGCTCAACGCCAACGGCAAAGCCGATCTGGCTCGGCTGCCTTCCGCGGAGTTCGCACACGCGGAAACGCGTGAGGAGTATCTGGCGCCGTCGTCGGAGCAGGAGAAGATCCTTGCCGATGTGTGGTGCGAGGTGCTCGGTGTGAATCGTGTGGGGGTGCGTGAAAACTTCTTCGATCTGGGTGGTGACTCGATTCGAAGTGTTCAGGTGCTGGCAGCCGCACGTAGTCGCGGGCTGACCTTTGACCTTCAGCATCTCTTCCAGCACAGGACTGTAGAGCGACTGGCGCCGCTGTGCACCTCGCACGAGGCCCGAGCCCAGGAGCTGAAACCGTTCTCGATGGTCTCGACCGGGGACCGGGCAAGGATGCCCGCAGACGCGGTCGACGCCTATCCCATGACCGCGCTTCAGATGGGAATGATCTACGAGATGGAGGCCGATTCCCGGATCAGCCCTTATCTCAATGTGGACAGTTTTGGGATGCGGGCCCGTTTCGACGAGTCCCTCTTCCGTCGTGCTGTGGACGATGTGGTCCTTCGTCATGAAATCTTGCGTACCTCGTTCCATCTGAGTGGTTACGACGATCTGCTCCAGGTTGTCCATGAGATGGCTGAGCTTTCGGTCGTGGTTGAGGATGTCCGTGAGCTGGCGGAGGCGGAACGGTCGGCTTTGGTCGACGAGTGCGTGAGAAGGGAACGCGGAATACCCTTCGATGTGAATATTCCCGGCCTGCTGAGGTTCTTCATTCATGTGGTGGGTGACGGGGAGTTCCAGTGGACGCTTGTCGAGCATCACGCGATTCTGGACGGCTGGAGCCTGAATTCCACGATCGGTGAGATTATCGGTCGCTATGCGCTGTTGCTGGAGGATCCGGAGGCTCCGCGGGAGAGCGCTCCGGTTTCGCGGTTCCGGGAGTTCGTGGCGTTGGAGCGGGCGGACGCTCGTAGCGCTGCTTCACGGGCGTTCTGGGAAGAGGCGATAGGCGACTGGGATGCGCTCCGGCTTCCCCGGTTGCCGTCGGCGGAGCGCGGAGACGCCCTGGTTCCGGTCGGCGACGTCGGAGACGGGGAACGGGTCTCGCCGGAGGAGGGGAGTGGCTTCGGCTCGCTTGAGACTCGGCTGGATCCCGCTGTGTCCGAGGGGCTGGTGGACGTCACCCGTCGGCTTGGTCTGCCGTTGAAGTGTGTGCTGCTTGGCGCTCATCTGGCGGTGATGTCCAAGTTGACCGGGCACCGTAGTCCGACTACCGGGCTCTTGGTCAATGGCCGGTTGGAGGGTGAGGGAGGGACCGACACGCGGGGTCTTTTCCTGAATTCGGTTCCCTTCTCTGTCCCGGTGGAAGGCACGATGGCGGATGTCATCCGCGCGGTTTTCGCCCGGGACACGGAGATCCTTCCGCACCGACGGTTCCCGCACACCGAGATCCGGGCGCTGGCCGGCGGAGCACAGCTGTACGAGACGCACTTCATCTACAACCACTTCCATGTACTGGCCGAGGCGCTGGGCGCGGGCGAGGTCGGGATCGTGAGCGCGGCGGACGGCACCTACATGACCGCGCGGTCCGAGCCGACCAACTGGCCTTTCGCGTGCGGGTTCATGCGTGAACCGGGGTCCGACGGGCTCGTTCACGTCATCGATTACCACACGGCCGAGTTCACCGGCGAGCAGGTGCGTGGCTACCGGGACTGCTACCTGCGGTTGCTGCGGGCCCTGGCTGAGGATCCTTATCGTCGGGTGGACACCATTGATGTCCTTTCCGATGAGGAGCGGCGGGCGTTTTCCTTGTGGAATTCGACGGCCGCGGATTTGGTGTGGGAGTCGGTGGATGAGGGGGTGGTGGCGCGGGCGTTGGAGCGGCCGGGTGCGGTGGCGGTGCGGGATCGTGGTGTGTCTGTGTC